>JAYTIB010000829.1:0-3123 GCA_043732205.1 Schlesneria sp.
CGCGCCCGTCAGGAAGCGGTCTCTGAAGACCTCTTCCTGACGGGCGCGGCTCTGTCAAACATCTCACTCATGACCGCGTGGAGCATATGCCTCGCACGGCCTTGCTCTATTGCGGAAACGCGTGCAGGCGGTGCCGGTCACAGGCACCGGTCATCTCGCCGTCACACCAACCGCCACCGCTTTCTCAGCATCCATTCACTGGTCAACAACATGGCGAACAGCGACAAAACCTCCCAGCGGTTCCAGAGGGGAAGCGGGTTGTTGGTCTGCAGCGGGATGGGTGTGCCGAGCGGGATTTCGCCGGGCAGGGTGTCGACGACGTCCATCGAATAGAACCGGCCGTTGGACAGCTTGGCGGCCAGTTGCATGTCGGTCTTGTCCATGCCGCGGCGCTGGAGTTCGCGCAGCGGTGCTTCAATGCGGAAGTCGGTGGACGGCGGGGCTTCGTTGAAGGCGGGCTGTGAAATCCAGGCGTGGTAGCTGCCGTCGGACAAGCGGGCCAACTGACCTTCGAACATCGTCGGGGCCTCGCGCAGTCTGTTGAGCTTGACGGTTTGGCGGCCTTCCCCTTTTCGTTCGACCATCACGGTGACACCGCTGGCATCCGTGGGCAGGAACTTCTCGTCGACGAAGCGAACCCGCAGCGTCACCGGTTGGCCGCGCTGGTAGACGACCTGGTCGACGCTCAGTTCCGCCGTGCGGTCCTTGCCAATGAGACGACCGCGGCTGAGGTAGCGGACCGCCTGAATCCAATAGCGGCCGTAATAGAGGTCGCCGCGACGGAACCGCCAGCGCCACGATTCATCGGTCGCGTGATAGAGAACTTTGCCGGCCCCCACTTGTTGCAGCATGATCACGGGCAACTTGCCATTCGTCCCCGACTTCAGCGGGTGCTCGGCGAACACGCGCACGCCGGGCTTCGTCTTGGGGATCTCGACAAACCAGAGCAGGCTGGGGAGTCCGTTCCAGATGCGCAGGCTGTCGGTCTCACCGTCACCGAGTCGGAACAGGCTGTTGCCCTTCTGGCCTTCCAGTGTCAGGACGGGATGAAAGCTGTCGTTCGAAATGGCGTCCGGCGCGGGGACTCGCACGTCGGCCGGCTCGAACGGCAGCAGCACCTCCAGCGGCGTGCCGTTCAGGGCGACGGGATTCGCCTGCGATCCGGCGATGAAGACCACGCTGCCTCCCTTTTCGCGGACGAAGTCCCGGATGTTCTCCATGACCGACGGACCGAGGACTCCGGGAACGAGGTCTCCGAAGATGATCACGTCGAACTTGGCGAGATCCTCTTTCTTCACCGGGAAGTGTTCCAGCGCGGTGCGGTCTTCCTGCGAGTACTCGAGGTCGGCATCCTGCAGCAGCGTGCTCAGCTCGGTCGACTTGTCCCGTTCGAACAACTGCTTGAGATAGCGGAACTCGTAGCGCGGCACGCCGTCCACCAACAGCACGCGGATCTTTTCTTCGCGCACGCTGACATGACGGACTTCGGCGTTGTTCTGCTTGTTGGTCTCATCCGATTGCGGGACGACTTCCAAGACCAGATCGAGCTCCCCCGCCTTGCTCGATGTGTGCGACAGCTCCACTTTCAATGGCTGTCCGTCCGGTGGCGCCTTGATTTCCTGGGACGCGAGGACGGCACCGTCCCCTTCCTGACGCAGCCGCAACAGGAGTTTTTTTCCCGCGTATCCGAAGCTCTTGATCTTCGCGGTGAACGACATCGGGTCACCGACAAACGCGACTTCATCGACGAGCGTGTCGTAGATCAGCACGTCTTTGGAAGCCTCGTCGCTGCCCAGTCCGACGAGATGGAATTGAATCCCCTTGCGACGCACCGACTCGGCGATCGTGGAGAGCTTGTCGACTTCAGAAACACTGGCCACGGCGTCGGTGAACAGGATCAACGCGGCGGGTGGCGTTCCGCGCAGGTCTCCGAGAACCTTCTTCACGGCGGGTGCCGGTCGGGTCTGATCACCGTCGGGTCGCAGAGACATGATTTCGGCGAGTGCCGCTTCAAACGGGGGAAGCTTCGGCTTGGAGGGAACGGGCGGCGGAGTGTTTTCGTCATCGGTCGGATTCGGCGCGACCTCCACCCGAGTCGGCGGCGGCGTCTCGTCCAAGTTCCCCGACTCAAGCTGCGCCGCGGTCTCGGCGAATCGATAGAGCCGCACCTGATGGTGGCGTTGCAACTCGCGCAAAAAACGGCCGTTGTTCCGGGTCAGGATTTCCTGAGTCAGCGCCAGCCGATGCGCATCGCGTCCCGGCAGCAGGGAGATGGACTTGGCCATCTCCGCCGCCGCCGATCCGGTCGGGTACTGGTCCTGAAGCGACATGCTTGCGGAGGTGTCGATCATCACGGCGATACTCGGCAGGCCCGTCCGTTCGACGGTCAGGCTCAGTTCCGTCAGCATCGCCAGAATGACCGCGAACACGAGCAGCCGCAGCGCGGTCAGCGTCAGCCGCTGGCGTCCGTTCAACGATTCGCCGTCGCGGCGGTAGATCCACGTCACGCCGATCATCAGCGCGACCGAAGCGATCACGATCACCCACGACGGGGCCGGGGCTCGCCAGTCCAGCCGCCACTGCGTCCCTTCACCGGGACCGGGGGCGTTCAGACCGAGATACCACGCCAGAAACTGTTGAAAGCGATCCATCACAACCATTTGCCGTCAGACGTTCGGGTTTGCCGTGTTGACTGATTTGACTCACACGCTGTTTATACCTCACGCGGCCGAAGGTGAGTCGTTTAACCGCGTGGGCATCGCCCCGCGCGTGAGCAATGATTCACGCTCAAAACACGCGGGGCGATGCCCACGCGGTTAAACGAATCAGGTAACGCCGTGCGAGTTCTCTCCGCAAGGGCACCGCCTCGCGCGTCGATGATGGAAGAGCCAACTCCCGGTGTCAAACGACGCGCGGACGCTGTGCGACATCACGGACTATCCGTCTTCAATTCCCGATGGCCGTGATTGGGAAGCCAAACAGCGCATCGGGCAGAATCGCGAGCGAGTGGGTCTCGCGGCGGAGGCCGTCGCTAAGCGAAACGCGGCGTGGTTCAAGTCGGGTTGCAGCGGAATGACATCTCGCGTCCCGTCGGCGGAGCGACGGGACTACGGTAGTCCCGTC
>JAYTIB010000830.1:0-3122 GCA_043732205.1 Schlesneria sp.
GATCCAGTTGCCGACCGACTTCCAAGACTTCTTGAAATTGTGAAACCGCCACAACGTCAGGTACGTGATCGTCGGCGGGTACGCCGTCGGAATCCACGGCACCATTCGGCCGACTCATGATTTGGACGTGATCGTGGAAATGTCGTCGCACAACGCGGCGGCCCCGGTCAACGTCTTTCGCGAGTTCGGATTCCAGGATGCGGGTGTCGACGAGGAGCTGTTCTTGACGAAGGGAACCATCGTTCGAGTCGGTGGCGAAGCGTTACATTTCGTGGTCCAATCTGCCGCAAGAGTGCCGAGCGATTCGGCATGAGCGGTCCCCGGATCACGCGGGTCGTTGACATTCAATCGAATTGACCAAGTCGCCGCAGCGTGGTTCGCAGGCGAACGCGGCGTGTGTCGTTCATTTGCAGCAGTCGAACCGTCGTTCGTCCCTTGGGCGTGATCCCGGCAATGTTGACACCGACCCATTCAAAGTGGTCGGTCCAGACGTCGCGCCGAGGATGAAACAGCGGCACGATTTCACCGGTCAGGGGATCGATACCGGTCAGATTCGGCCCCTTGTGAAGATTGCATCGGTCGCAGGCCAGTGCCAGATTGGTCAAGTCGTCCTCGCCCGCATGTTGGCGGGCGACAATGTGTTCGACTTGCAACTTCGTCAGCGGAATGTGTTCCTGGCGGATGCGGCAATACTCACACCGGTTCCCGGATCGGAGCCGAACCAGTTCTCGCAGACTTTCGTCCATCACGCGGCCACATCCGTTGCCGCGCGGGCTTCCGCTTGCAGAATGGCGACCAAGTCAATCGCCTCGACGTACCCGGCGTATTCCGCCCGCTCCTCTTCGGTCAGCAGTCCCACCCGGCATCGATCGGCGAGTTCGTCGATTCGCGCCTGCAATTCCGGAGTGGCCCGCATCTCGGCAATCTGCCGAACCACCTCCGGCGGCAGACCGCGCACGACCGGTTCCAACACTCTGGCAACGGCAGCACTTTCAACTTCGGCGGTGGAGTTCATGAATTGATGCCCCCGGCTGGGTTTGCGGAAATTCCTGCCAGTAAGGTATTTGACTGATGGGCCGAATACCACAGTACGCAGTCTGGACGACGATATCTCGGCCTCTTTCCGTGTGCTTCCATGTTGTCCGTAGTTGCCATGAACAGAAAGATCAGACTGCCCCTGCGCCGTCTGCCCGGGGGATTCGCCACCTTTTGCCGCTCGCAACCGACATGCATCCGACGGCGTGAACCGGTATCTTCTGACACTCCGAACCTGCCATGTGACAGCGTTCGAATTCATCCCGCACCCGATTCGCCCCAGCATGCCGACCATTACGAACATTGCCGCCTACAAGTTCGCACCGCTCGCCGATTTGAAGCCACTGCGCGAGCGGCTGATTGAACACTGCAAGTACAATGGGCCGAGCGAGGGGTCAGACCACCAAACACCGAATGGCGGCCAATTTTGAAACTCGAACACCCGACCCCAGTTCCACCGATGGCCCACCTCCATTTCTGATGCAGACACTTGGAAGCAGGGACGGGATAACCGGGGGTTGACCGGGGCGGTGGGCTGATGTAGATGCTATTGGTGATTCATTCTTCCAAAATGCGTTAAGGTGGGTGACATGAACACGGTCTTGGTCTCGCCGGAATTCGAGGTTGTGATTCCGCCAACGATCCGACGATCGCTGGGCATTCATCCGGGCCAGGCCGTGCAGGTGATTCAATACGACAACCGCGTCGAATTGATCCCCGTGCGTCCGATGCAACAAGCCCGGGGTCTGCTCCGGGGCATCGACACGACTCTTCCACCGGAGCCTGACCGCGTATGAACGTCGTCGATTCTTCGGGTTGGCTGGAATACTTCGCGGATGGCCCGAATGCGGACTTCTTCGCTCCGGCCATTGAAAACACGCCGGAGTTGATCGTTCCAGCCGTCAGCATCTACGAAGTCTTCAAACGCACGCTGCAACAACGCGATGAAGCAACCGCCCTGCAGGTCGCGGCCTTGATGGCCCAGGGGCAAGTGGTCGAACTCGATCAAACCCTGGCGATCTCCGCCGCAAAAATCTCTCACGATCTGAAGATCCCGATGGCTGACAGCATGATCTTGGCGACCGCCCGCGCCTTCAACGCCACTTTGTGGACTCAGGACGTTGATCTGATGGGGATCGAGAACGTCGAATACATCAGCAAGAGGCCGGCGGACACAACGTCCACGCAACCAATCGATCAACCCACCCCGGGAAAGTCGGCCGATTGAGTTCTCTTTCAAACGGATCACGCGAACTCGACTTGCGGTTCCGCTCGCGGTCGGGTGGCACGCCCTGACGCTTTGGGAAGGGCGTGGTTTTCTCGACGTTCGCCACGCCCTTCGAAGACTCAGGGCGTGCCACCCAATTGGTCAAGTTGTTTTTTCGCGAATCCTTAGCCTCCAAGCTGGTCCTGATTGGGAATCAGCGGGACGATGATCTCGGCGGGGCGCAACGATGCGATGGATCGGACGGCTTGATTGACTCGACGGTGGGAGGGCAGTCGGCATGGAGCCTGAGACGGAAGTCAGCGACCGGCCTGTCGATCCACGGGTGTACTTGGCCGCCAAGCGAACTCTGCTGGCGTGGGTGCGGATCGGCTCGATGATGGTCTGGTCCGCCGCGAGGGCGTCGAACCATGCGGCCGGGGCTTGCCCCCGGTCACGCAGCCAGCAACTCACGCGACGGGAAGCGACGGACGCGGGTCGAACACGACTTGGCACTCAGGACCACGAAACGTCGTGTGAAAGAATTCGAGGAAACCGCGTGTTCCCAGATGCAGAATCGTCAGCGGCTCTTCGGCAAATGCCACCGCGGTTTTCCAGCGAACGACATTTCCCGAGGCTCTCAGTTCCAGCACGACTTCGGCCAGTCGATATGCAATGCCAACTCCGCTGGCGGTCTTGATCACGCCGTCCGGTTCGGCTGGCAACGAGACTCCGAGAACTTGAGCTTCGCGTTGGGGGAAGATGGTTCGGTCGGAGCCGGTGTCCAACAATCCGTCGAGCAGTCGGCGACCGCTCGGACCTTCAATCACCACGGCAATCACCGGCCGAAGAATTCCGCCGGGAAGCCGCATGTACGGAAACT
>JAYTIB010000831.1:0-8202 GCA_043732205.1 Schlesneria sp.
TCGAGCCCCCAGCGCGTTGTCGGCAGTCTGGGGGCTCGAAGACTCGACCCCAGCCACACGAACTCGGTTTCGGGAAGTTGTTTCGAATCGATTCCTAACTCGTTCAACCTTGAGCCATCGGCGAAGGCGTCGGGTTGAGCCGCTCTCGGACGTAGTGCATGCACAGCCCCTTCGGCGACCCGGCCGGACACGTTCGCCACCGGGCAACGAAACTCGCCACGGGCAGTCTGTATTACTTCTTCAGAGCTTCGGCAACGAAGTCGAACAAGGCCATCGTGGACGGATCGTCGGGCAGGCCGAGGTTTTCGTTGATCTTCGTGTGGTTGGTCTCTTTGGCACCGAAGACCGTGACCGGAAGGCCCGCGTCCTTCAGCACGGTGCCGAGTCGCTGCGCCTGCGCCGCGTTGTCGGGATGATCGGCGACGTGCAGGATCAGGAACGGAGGGATGTGCTTGTCCTCCGCCACATGCGTGACGGCGGAGAAGTCGCGGTGCTTCTCCGCGGTGTTGCCAAACTTCTCACGGTGACCAAACTTCGCCTGCGGCTGCCCGTGGACCCGACGCCGCGTCTCCGCGGTCTCAATGATGGCCGGCACGTCGTAGGTGTCGCCATCAACGGGGACGCAACCCTTGAGAACGCTGAACGGAACCCCTTCGGCCTTCAAATAACGGTCGTCGATGCAGACCAGCGCGGCGAGCTGCGCTCCGGCCGAATGGCCCATCACAAGAATGCGTTTCGGATCGCCACCATGTTCGGCGATGTGCTTGTGGACCCAGCCCAGAGACTTCGCCACATCGCGAAAGATCGTCTCCATCTCCACGCTTGGCAGCAGCCGATAGTTGGTGGCGACAAACACGAACCCCTTGTCCACGAAGACCTGCGGCTTGAGTTGCACGGCGGTCTTGTCGCCCCCCTGCCAGCCGCCGCCGTGAATCCAGAAGACCACGGGCAGGTTCTTCGCCCCGGCGGGCGAATAGACATCGAGCACCTGCCGCTCGTGCGCCGGATCGGCGTACGGAATGTCGCGTTTGACATCCTGAGCCTGCGCCACGGACACCAGGACGAGGACGAGTGCGACGAAGAGATGCGCGGGAAGTTTCATGGGACGAGTCCTGATTGGGGGAGTTGCACTTCGGAAGACGTTGCGCTCAACTGCGGCGCGGCGTGGTTGCGGCGCATGCCAGACGCTGCCGTCGTTCCATCCACTGCGCCAAGGTCTGGGCGACGAATACGATGCCGTCCGTCGCGGGAGAAATCAAAGGTGGAGAGAATCGTTGCCGTTGTTCCGGTTGAACCACGGAACGCTGGCCAAACTTGGGAACCGCTTCCCGTCGCCACGGCGCGCCGCGAACAAGCCGTCAATATCCTCCACGGTCCCCTGCAACATCACGACCTTCCCTATTGATTGACGCATCAATAACGGCCGAACTTCGGTGAGAATCAACCGTAGCACGGACGCCTCGTCCGTGCGCCCAAACCGCCGTCATCGCTCGGAAGGGACGCACGGACGAGGCGTCCGTGCTACGACAGTTATTGATGCGCCGATCCTAACTGGTCGAGATGGCAGGCGTTCCGCGACCAAAAACGCCGGATCGACGCGATCAGAACAACCACTCGCTCGCGCGTCGTGCTATTTGGTGATGCGGCACCAGGGGAGGGTGTCTTGAAGGTCGTCGAGGGCGGCTTCGGAGAGCTGGCACTCGGTGAGGTTCAGGGACTTGAGGGTTTTGATTTTGGCGAGGTGCTTCCGGCCGGCGTCGGTGATCGGGGTGGCGTTGAGGTACACGTTGTCGCTGTCGCGAAAGAATTCACAACGGCAGGAGACGAACGCGTTGACGGACTTCGTCAATGACGATCAATGCCCCGTGTTCCAGTTCTTGTGTGTACGTCGTGAGCACTCTCGCAACCACGTCACCGACTTGACTGGGAAGGACTTTGGGGCCGCGAATCAACACGACGCTCGGACCTGTGGCGTGAGTCAAAGCCAGAATCTGTCCGAAATCCAGGTCATTGGTCACGACGACGCGCGATTCCGACGCCGCCCAAGTCATGATCTCTTCGTCGGGAGCCTCTCGTTCACCGATGCTGTCCCAATGCACGGCCTCGATCCCGCGATCACTCAACCACTTCACCCAATTCGGAGTGAGATTCATGTCGAAGACCAGCTTCATGTCGCCGTCCCGACAAGAACGTCCTCACGTTCCTCAACGCGCCAGGCGGCGTATTCCAGCGCCGCATCAATGTCGGCGTCTTCGAGATAGGGATACTCCGCGAGAATCTGTTCGCGCGACACGCGGCTGGCCAGCAAACCCAAAATCATGCCGACCGTCACTCGCATCCCGCGAATGCAGGGCTTGCCTCCCATCACCGCCGGGTTCAGTGTGATGCGATCAATCTTCATGAGACGTCCTCCACCTTCAAAACTCCTGTGATGCCGAAAACCGGAATGCAGCATACGACCGAGAATCGCACAACGCCACAAGACATCGCGTCACCGTCACCGTCGTCGCCGAAGTCGTGAGACTTCGGTGCGTTGAGCGTCAAACGCGCGGCTCGTCCGAAATCTCACGATTTCGGCTACGGCAATTTCGGGCGTTGGATGCGGCACCAGGGGAGGGCGTCTTGGAGGTCGTCGATCGCGGCTTCGGAGAGCTGGCAGTCGGTGAGGTTCAGGGACTTGAGCGTTTTGATTTTGGCGAGGTGCTTCAGGCCGGCGTCGGTGATCGGGGTGGCGTTGAGGCGCAGCGTTTTCAGCGCGGGGAGGTCGGCGAGCGACTCCAGCCCGGCGTCCGTGAGGCGGCGGCAATGGCTGAGGCCCAACTCGCGCAGGTGGCGGAGCGAGCGGCGATGCTGCAAACCGGCGTCGCCGACTTCCGACGAACCGACGTGGAGCAGTTCCAGCGACTCGATCTGTCCGGCGTGGCGGAGAGCCTCGTCGGTGACCGGCATGTTGTGGGCATACAGTTGCTCGAGCTTCGGCAGCTTGGCGATGCTCGCCCAGCCATGATTCACGATTTGGGTGCCGCCGATCGCAAACGCTTCGAGTTCGGTCAGCTTCTCGACGAACGCGATGTCATCATCTGTGAGCGGGCTCCCGCCGATACTCAGGTTCGTCAAGTTCGCGAGTGCCGCGAGGCTCGCCGCTGTGGGAGCGTCGAGATTCGCGTATTGGAGGCCCAGTAACGTCAACTCAGACTTGGTAGCGACCTGTCGGATGGTCGCCGCGGACAAGGGTGTGCCGTAGAGATTCAAAGCCTCGAGCTTCGGCGCGGCGGCGATCTCGGCGACGGTGGCGTTGGAAATTGCCGCCTCGGTGGTGGAGAAGGAACCGAGCATCTCCCGTCGTCCAACTTCGGCGAGCGATTCGTCCATGACCTTCGCACCGGCGGAACGAAGATCAATGCCGACAATTCGGAACGGATCTTTCGGCAAGTCTTCGATGCGGCGCAGGCGCGGAGCGTGTTCCTCGGTTGCTGCGATGAGTGGCGTCCGTGGCAATAGTGTCCTCACCACAACAACCACTTCTCCACCAACCGCAAGCACTCGCCGAGCGACGCGCAGGTCGGGAGTTTCGCTGTCGTCGGTTGGCATCGTCATGCCGAGTCGCGGATGCTCGCCCACGAACGATTCGAAAGCCGCCGGAGTCACACTCGTCTGTCTGAGGTCGAGCGATATGAGTTCCCGCTGTTCGCGAACGTCTGTCAGGATCGCGTCGGTCACAGTCGGGAGAATCCCCAGATGCAGCCGATTCCACCGCAGCGGGCGCTGCGCCAACCGCCGCACGCCCGCGCCGGTGAGGCGCGTGTTCCACAATGCGACCGAACGCAAATTGGGGAACTCGCACAGCAACTCGGCCGCGCCATCATCCGCGCTGGTGTTCTGCAAATTGAGTGTGTCGAGTTTGGGTAGCCGCTTCAGTGACTCCAGCCCGGCCGTCGTGACGGTCGTGTCATTCAGAGTGAGGCTGAGCAACTCCGTCAGACCCGACAATGACGGCATCCCGGCGTCAGTGATTTTTGTGATGTGGAGTTCGAGGGCTTGCAACTGCTTCAGTTCTCCAAGCTGCGTGAGGTCTTGGTCCTCGATGGGCAAACCGGCAAGGCTCAGCGTTCGCAATCTAGTCAGGCCCTTGAGGTGTGTCAGGCAGGCCCCGGTGAGGCTGGCGTTGTGGAGTTGCAGGTCGCGGAGCGTGGTGCAGTCGGGGAGGCGGGCGAGGTCGGCGTCTTTCAGCGTGGCCAGCCCGGAGAGATCGACCCCGGTGAGCAACACCGGGCCGGTTCCAAATCCAGCACGACGCGCAAGCGAGTGGTCAGGGTCGCGCGAACTCCCACCACTCGCTTGCGTGTCGAGAGCGGCAGAACGACCACTCGCTTGCGCGTCGTGCTTGTTGTCGAGCCACTCGGCCCCGCGACCGGCCACCTGCACCTTGCCACCCACGCTCAACACCCACTCCACCGCCGCGCGGTCGGGGTCGGCTGGAATTTGAGATTTCAAATTTGAGATTTCCGATTTGGGATTTGCCGGGACGTTGGGGGAACCACTCGCTGGCGCGTCGTGCTGGTTGGTGGTCTCGGTGACGCTGGCGTCCCGCTTCAGGAGCGGGGGCAGAAACACGCTCAGCAGGACGATCGCGAGGAGCGCGACGACGATCTTTGGAGTGCTCCGGCTTGACGGAGCACTCCCAAAGGAAGCACCGTCGAGGCGAATGGATCGGACGCGGAGGACGGGGTGGACGAACTCGCCAGGAGCGTGGGCAAATTGTGTCCGACGCAGAACGGGGCGAGCGCGGTGGCGACTTCGCGCGGTGTGGCGAAGCGGTCGTCGGGCCTCTTCTCCAACAGCCGAGCGACCAGCGCGGACAGCTCGGCCGGTACATCGGGGCGGCGGTCGAGCAGCTTCGGGGCCGGCGTGAACGAGTGCGCAATCATCTTCTTCGCCGCCGTGTTCAGCGACGGCCCGGCAAACGGCGGCTCCGTGGTCAGCAGCCGAAACAGAGTACAACCCAAGCTGTACAGGTCGGCTCGAATATCGACGGAGTGCGTGTCGGCCAGTTGTTCGGGAGCGATGTAGTCCAGCGTCCCCATCACCTGCCCGGTCGATGTCAGCTCCGCCGCCGCCGCGAAGCCGCCGGCGAACTTCACGGTCGCCTGCCGATCATCGCCCTGACCGCCAACGCCCTCAAAGGGGACCGCGAACGCTGCTTGGATGCCGGCATGGGTGACTATCTCAGCAAACCGCTTCAAGCCGCCCAGTTGCAGACGCTGCTCGCGAAGTATCTCGTGCCTGCATCAACCGCAGGCGACCGGTGACGACGGCGCGAGTTCGCTTCCTCGTTCGCCGGGAGCGGTGCGTTCGCTGTGAACGCCGCGATCGCCCATCGACGAAATGACGCTTCGTCGCAAGGTGCTGATTTCGCGAGTGAATTGGGCGGTTCCCGGATTTGTCCGGGCCTCCTCGTGGAGGGAACACAGCGCCGCTCATTCACCCGAAACGCAAGTTTTGAAGTTACGCGGTTTTGGATTTATGCCCCAACGGGGCAGCCCTAAGTTGGCCCAGGGCAAGTGACCATCGGGAACGCCGCCCTGGGTGGCGACCGTCACAGATTCTGGAGCCCTGAAGGAGCGGCCCTGCTCGAAGGAACATGGGGATGAGACGTGCCACTGCTTTTGGTCGGCGGGACAGGCGTTGTTTTTGCGGTTCGCTCGGATCCCCGACCGAAAGCAGTCTCTTCGAGCGATGAACCGCAGTCGATGTTGGTGGTCCAACAACACGGCTTGTCTCAAAGCCGACAAGCAGTGGCACATCCAACGTCTTTCAACGGGTCAAGCAGGGCCACTCCGCCCGATTCCGCGTTCGCCCCACTGGGTGGCGCGAGTCAACGAACCCCTGACGGATCGAGAGTTGGCCGACCTGCGACGCGCGGCCCAGCGCGGCAGCCCCTTCGGCGGGTCGTCGTGGAGCGAATCGACCGCCCAGCGACTCGGCTGGACCTCCACTCTGAATCCCCGCAGCCGCCCGAAAGTCAGATTCAAGGACGAACCTGACAACAACGACTCCTGACCCCTTTGTTTTTCCTGATCCCAAGTGACCCCTTTGATCCCCCCCTGAACCGAGAACTCTACGATGCCTGACCCCTGTGATCTCTTCCGCAATTCGATGTCAATTCGTGGACATTGAGCGAGTCGCGCAGGTCATCGATGTCACCAGCAATACACTGGTCCCAGCAATAAGCTATTCTTTCAGCAGCGGAAATCAGCAACTGCTCTACTTCCGGAGTTGCATGTTGTGTGCGAGCTGCGCGAAGAGAAGTACATATCGACAATATAATTCCACTCATTGCATAGACAAGCGGCTCAGAAAGCGACCGGTCGCGCGGCGGTGTCGCTTGCCGTTCAACGAGCAGCTCTGAATTCAGTTTCTGAAGCAATTCCAATACATTTTCAACGGCAAACTGAAATCGGTCATCGTCGATCGCGGTGTAACGGCTTTTTTTCAGATCCCAAAGGATTATTGACAAGTCATCGGTATCTTCGGACGTTCGCGGTAGTCCTGCGTGAAGCAAAAGCGATGATATCGTCGCGGTCGTAGAGGAGGTCATCGTGGGGTTACTCCTGGCAGCACGGGAATGTGGTCGCTTTTGCCAACACCGTCAATGTGTATGTGTGGAGCGCCTATCCAATGATTGTTTATCGGATTCAAGTCTGCAGCGCTTGCATGTGTACTCCGACTTCCCTTCGGATACTTGACTTGGTCAGCCCAGTCAAGAATGGTGTTAGCCGTGTTGCCGTCAAGAGCAAATCAAAGGGGTCAGGAGTCGTTTTTGCTGGGGAAGGGGCAGAAACCGCGATTCAAAGAGTCCTGACCCCTTTGATCTGCCTTGACCCCTTTGATCTGCCCTGTTCGGATGCGACGCGAAGGCGTCGAACGCGGCGGCGGCCACCGAGTCCATCGGCGTGATGCCAGTGCCGTAGTCGGTGACGTTCTGGTCTCGCATCGCGGTGGAGATTGCCGCGTTGATTTCCGCGTCGGTCGCAGACCGGTAGCTGTTGTTTTCGGCGCGACTGAGGTTGATCTTAATCGTGCGCGTGATGCCCGTCACTGACTGTGATTGGGCAATCTGATAGTCGCCGCCGACGAGATAGTATGTACCGCCCTCTTCCTCAAGGACGGAAACAAGCGAAGCGAACTCCAGTTTCCAGCCCGCGGCGGTCGCCTTCAAGACCTCTTTGGCATTCGTGCCCCCCTGCTGTTCCAGAAATTTTGCCGCGTGATCGCCCAACGCGGCGGTCAGTTCCTTCAGCAGTTGGTCCTTCAGGTCGGGGTCGTCGAGCAGGTCGCTCCAGGACGGCTGCTTGATGATGTTCCACTGTTTGCGCAGGTCGCCAAGATCGAGTTGCATCGCGCCGGCCGGCGCGGCACTGAACTGGAAGGCATCCAACCGGGTTGCATCGGTCACGTCGGGCGCGCCGGCGAGAAGCTGGAGGTGGCTTCTCGCAATGTTGAGAGGCGCGGCGAATTCGTCTCGCTTGTACATGCTCATCATGTCATTGAGTGCGCTTCTCCGCAGGGGCGGCAGGCACTGATTGAGCCAATCGAGGTGCCGCTGTCCCGGATTTGCGGCGCGCATCGCTCCCTCGGCGTCCACGTTCAAGTTCAGCACGTCCACGCTCGCGAGGGAAATCAAAGGGGTCAGGAGTCGTTGTTTTGAGAAAGGAGCGGAACCCTCGAGTCAAAGAGTCCTGACCCCTTTGATATCCCCGTCGCTGGGACGCCCCGTCCGAGCGACTCTCAACCAACAACGCACGGACGAGGCGTCCGTGCTACGTCCTCTTGACCCTGGTTCCCAAGTGGGGGCTTGGGAACCAGAGGCGGGCAGAAACCGTAAACGGTTTTCGGTTCCTGACACCTTTTCCGTCACCCGTGACCCATTTGATTTGCCCACAACGAACGAGGCCAAAAGAATTGCTTGTTGGCGCGCCATGGGGCGTTCGTCTCAGTGACCTTGATGGCGCTCGTGGAGGGTGGAAGAAACTTATTTCGGCGAATGTGGGCCACGAACTCGGTTGGAAGTTCGACATCGTACTGCTCACCCCAATACGCAAGTGTCTGTACTTCTACTGTCCGCTTTAGGTTCTGAGGCGGTTCTTGAGTGGCGGGAGGATGTTACGGGATTCGTAGTGTGAGGCTCGGGCGAGTTCGTTT
>JAYTIB010000832.1:0-3117 GCA_043732205.1 Schlesneria sp.
GTCCACGAAATCGCCATGAAACGCCTGCTCGACGGCCAGTTCGACGAGTGTTCGCTGACACTCGGGGAACTGGCGATCGTGGAAGACTCACTGACCATGTCGCTGATCGGCATCCATCACGGCCGCATCAAATACCCCGAACAAAAGACCGCGTAGCCGGATCACCGACCGTTTCGCAGTACCAACATACGTAGCTGAATTCGCAAGAATTCAGCTTGGGGAATCGAACTGCAATCATCTGAATTCTTGCGAATTCAGCTACCTCCACGAATACATCGCAACATCACAATTGGACGCTTCGGGTTAGTGTTCATGGTTTGAAACCGCTTCTTCGCCGAATCACCCTGGCCGGATCACCGACCGTTTCGCAGTACCAACATGCCCGACATTGAGATCACCATTTCCGACCAACAAGTCCACCTCACCGTTGAAATCCAACGGCTGCGGGATGTCGTCGAGCGCGTGCTGCTCGAAGAAGGAATTCCGTCCGCCGAGATCAGCCTCGCCCTGGTCGACGATGCCGCGATTCATCGCATCAACCGTGACTTCCTCGGCCACGACCATCCGACCGACGTCATCAGCTTCGTCCTCAGCAGCAGTAGTCCGGACCCCCAGGTCCGGACGGCCAATCCATCGACTTCCCCGCCACACTCCGCACGTCATCACCTCGAAGGAGAACTCGTGGTCAGCACCGAGACGGCCGTTCGCGAAGCCGCGAAGCACGGCTGGTCCGCCGCGGACGAACTGCTGCTGTACGTGGTGCATGGTCTGCTGCATTTGTGCGGCTACGATGATCTGACCGACGAAGCCCGGCCGCTGATGCGCGGCCGCGAACGGCAGGTGCTGGCCCACTGGCAACTGACTCCCACGGGATTGGAGGCCTGACATGCTGGTCCTTCCCACAATGATCGTCGTGTTGTTGTTGCTCGCCTTTTGGAGCGCGCTCGGCTGCGATGCGCTCCGCGACTTTTCCTACAGCCGCCTTCAGGAATTGTGCGAGACGCACGGCGTGCCCGAGCGGTTTGGAAAGGTGCTCAAGGAACAGGGACCGGCGCTGCTGGTCCTCGAATTCGTGCTGACGTCGGTCACGCTCGCGCTCTCGGGGTTGATCTGCATCTGGATCGGCTGGCCGATTGTCGCCGATGGCCTGATGACGCAGCGGATCGGCTGGACGTTCGTCCTGCAATACGCCGCCTTTGCCCTGCTGATCTTCTTCTTTGCGGACGTTCTGCCGTGGACGATCGCGCGGGTCGCCGCCGAGAGGTTTCTGTATCACTGGTGGCCCGTCATCGAGTTGCTGCAAGCCCTGTTGCGACCCGGCTTGTGGATCGCCAATCAACTCGACCGCTACGCACATCGCGTCGCCGGGCGGGCCGAACCGCAGGACGACGACGCGTCGGTCCTCGAAGAAGACATTCGTTCCGCGTTGGAAGAGGGCGAGCGTGAGGGTGTGCTCGAACAGGGCTCCACCATCATGATCCGGCGGGTGATGGAACTGCAGGACGAGGACGTCGGCGCGATCATGACACCGCGCACCGACATGGCCTGCGTCCCGGCCGATTGCATCCTGGAAGAGGCCCGCCAACTGCTGATTGAATCGGGCCACTCGCGCATGCCGGTCATCGGCGATTCGACCGACGACGTCATCGGCATGCTGTACGCCAAGGATCTGTTGAAGGCCCTGGAACCGCACCGGACGGGCGACCCCATCACCGTTCTGCGTGACATCATCCGCGAACCGGTCTACGTCCCGCTGACGACCCAGATCCCGGCGCTGCTGGAACTGATGAAGCGGCAAAAGATTCACATCGCCATGGTTCACGACGAATACGGCGGCGTCGCGGGACTGGTCACGATGGAGGACATCCTCGAAGAAATCGTGGGCGAAATCGCCGACGAGCACGACGAGGAACAGGTGACCGACGGAATCCAGGCCGCGTCGTCGGGAGTCGTTGAAGTCGACGCCCGCGTCCGCCTGTACGAATTCAACCGGCAGTGCGGCTACAGCCTGCCGGAAAGCGACGACTTCGACACGGTGGGCGGCTTCGTGTTCTCCCAGTTCGGCCGCATGCCCACGCCGGGTGAAGCGATGGAATGGCAGCGCCTGCGCTTCACCGTGCTCGAAGCGGACGCGCGCCGAATCCAACGCCTGCGGATTGAACAACTCGACGGTGTCGAATCGGTGTCGTCCCCACAGCCCGAGTGAACCCGGCACCAAACATTTGGATTATCATTGGGTGATTGCCCGCCCGCCACGTTCAGAACTCTGAAACAGGAGTCCGCAGCATGACCACCAAACCGACGACCCGTCCGGCGAACAGCACGTCAACGCAGAAGAAGGGGCTCACCCTCATCCATTTGCTGGTGGTGCTTGCGATTCTCGGTGTGCTGGTTGCGTTTCTCTTACCCGCCCAGCGCAATGCTCGGGGAGCGGCGCGTCGCACTCAATGCAAGAACAACCTCAAGCAGATCGGGCTGGCATTGCACAACTACCACGACACCTATCAGGCCTTTCCCCCCGCATTCACGGTCGATGAGAACGGCAAGCCGCTGCACAGTTGGCGCACGCTGATTCTGCCGTTCGTCGATCAGGTGTCGCTTTACAACAAGATCGACCTGTCGAAGCCGTGGGACGATCCGGCGAACGCGGAGGCATTTAAGACCCGCATTTCGGCCTATCAGTGTCCCAGTTCTCCAACCGACGTTTTGCCGACTCACACGACATACATGGCGGTGGTGACGGCCAACAGTTGCTTTCGTCCCACCGAGCCGCGGGTGATGTCCGAGATCTCCGATGATCGCGGCAAGACAATCATGGTGATCGAGGTTGATACCGATCAGGCGGTTCACTGGATGTCACCGATGGATGCCAATGAGTCGCTCGTGTTGGGCATCGGCCCCAAAACCAAGCATGCTCACACCGGAGGAATGCACGCGTTGTTTGTGGACGGCAGCGTCAGATTCTTGGGCGAAGGGTTCTCTGTGGCCGACCGTCTGGCGATGATTTCAATTGCCGGAAACGAGCCGGTTGATCCCTGATGCTTTGCCAAACTATACCGCTCGCGGTGGGAATTGACCGGTTCAGTCCGTCCCGTCGGCGGAGCGACGGGACTACAG
>JAYTIB010000833.1:0-3117 GCA_043732205.1 Schlesneria sp.
ACTTTCGCCGACTTGGCCGCTTGGTGAAATTGGCAGACACGCAAGACTTAGGATCTTGTGCCGAAAGGCGTCGGGGTTCGACTCCCCGAGCGGCCACTGCGCTGATTGCCTTTGGAAGAACTTCGTGGGATAGGCTTCCAGCCTGTCGCTGCCATCAAGGCGTGACAGGCAGGAAGCCTATCCCACGTTTTTTCAACAGCCTGCGAACGATTCCATTCGGCAGTTTCTGCTCCAGCCCGGCAATCGATCGTCGCGGCGTCACCTTTTGCGGTGGATCAACCCGCGGTGCGATCCGTTCAACCGGCAGAGATTGTTAATTCCGCCCCGCCGGATTCACCGCCACAGCCGTTGCGACCGATACATCTTCCTGCGATCGCGGAATCAGACCGTTTTTCCGGGGGAAGATTGTTCATGTTAGGACTCGACCGCCAGCGTGCGTGGCATCGCCTCGCACAAATTGCCGCCGGGGTGTGCCTCACCGTGACCACCGGAGCGATCGGGGCTGCGGAGCCGCCTCCGCCGTCGAGACGGCTGTCAATACCCGCTGCGGCGCGCCCGCAATCGCCCGCCCCGGCGAGTCCCGTCCCCAACGCGGGATTCTCGGTTCCCAAGGACGAGCCGAACGATTGGACGCACGATGTTTCGGACAACTCGGTCACCGAAGGCCCTGACATCCTGCTGACCGACGCGACAGATATCGCCGATGCGCCGCCGGCTCCCGTCACCCCGCGCGAGTTCTCACTGGACGACCGCCTGCGCGACCTCGAAGCGCGCCTCGCCCAGCAGCAGAACGAGAACGAACTGTTCCGCAATCAACTGGCCGAGATCGGCCAGAAGAAGGACGAGAAGTCCGACCCGAAATCGTTCAAGGCAACTTGGAAGCACCAGCTCACCTTTGAATCCGCCGACAAGAACTTCGCGGTCCACCTCGGCGGACGGACGCAGCTCGACACGGTCTGGCTGCAATCGAATCCCGCCGCGTTTGGGGCTGGCAACGGGGCCAACAGCCAGGACGCGGTTGACTTTCGCCGCCTGCGACTACGCGCCGATGGCACGATCTACAAGACGATCGATTACGTCGTGGAAATCGACTTCGTCAACAACGTGAACGACAACGCGGGGCTGGTGGGCGGTCTGCCAGCTCAACCGAGCAGCGCGGCGAATGTCGTCAACGTTCCGGCCCCGACGGACGGTTATTTCACCTTCCGCGAAACGCCGCTCGTCGGCAACGTTCGCGTCGGTCTGCAAAAGGAGCCGATCGGCCTCGAACACCTGACGAGCAGCCGGTATCTCGACTTCATGGAACGTTCGTTCAATCAGGATGCGTACACGGGTCCATTCAACAACGGCTTCACGCCGGGCGTCTCCGCGTTCAACAACTTTGGCGAGGACCAGCGCGGACTGTGGCACGTCGGTGCGTACAAGAACGTCGCCAACGTCTTTGCCTATGGAGTCGATGACGGAGCCTATGCGTTCGACAGTCGGCTGGCCTATCTGTTGTGGAATGAGTGCGAAGGTCGCCAACTGCTGCATGTTGGCGGCTCCTACAGCCATCGCGATCCCCTGGGCAACGCCGTCCGAATTCGCAGCCGTGGCTCACTGCGAAACGGACCGGGAGCCTTGAATCCGGTCTTCGCCGACAGCGGCACGTTTCTGGCGGACTCGCAGGATCTGTACGCCGCCGAAATGGCGATGATTCTCGGCTCGTTCCAACTGCAGTCGGAATACATCGCCTCAACGGCTTCCAACGCCACCAACGGCGGCGGCAACCACGGCACTTATTTCACGAACGGCTACTATGTGATGGCCTCGTACTTCCTGACGGGAGAACACCGCGAGTACGACAAGAAGTCCGGTGCGTTTGGGCGCATCGTGCCGCACCGCAATTCACGATGGTGTCCCACGGACTGTTCCGAACCGGGATACGGTGCGTGGCAGATTTTGGTTCGCTACTCGAATTTGGATCTCACGGACAGCGGCATCAATGGCGGACAGATTCAGGACTACACGGCCGGTGTGAACTGGTTCCTCAATCCGAACATGAAGATTCAGGCGAACTACGTCTTCACCGACCGGAACTCGCTGGGCAGTCCCAACGCTCCCGGTGCGGGCGGCATCCACGGCTTCGGCATGCGACTGGCCCACGACTTCTGAGCCTTCAGCGCTCACTGAGCCGTTTCGTGGCTGAAGCCTGACGACAGCCCTTCAGCCCGGAGGGCGACAGATCGTAGCCCACGGCGGGAGCCGTGGGTTGAGGTTGAGTGGCAAAGAGGCCGCATTAGCCCGGAGGGCGACACTTCGATGAACCGACCGCGTCCTTCGATGTGTCGCCCTCCGGGCTGATTGGCGACGGCTCCCGATCTCCCACGGCTCGCGCCGTGGGCTACGATCTGCGGCCCTCCGGGCTAAAACCACTACGACTGTTATGTCAGAGATGCACGAATGGCGAAGACAGAATGACGACTATGCAACCGGTGACGCGGTGGCATCCAGAAATCGCCACTCCGAGAACGTCGCCGCCTGGCCGACGGGACGGCCTAATGC
Organism: Schlesneria sp.; assembly: GCA_043732205.1. Classification (GTDB taxonomy): domain Bacteria; phylum Planctomycetota; class Planctomycetia; order Planctomycetales; family Planctomycetaceae; genus Schlesneria. The sequence continues at coordinate 2,545 of JAYTIB010000833.1, forward strand.
ATCGAGCAGGTTCCAGACGGTGGCCCGGTCGATGCGAAACCGCCGGCCGGTGCTGCTGATCCGGATGCCCTGGTAATCATCGACGAAGCCATCGCGGTTCGTCCGTTCCAGCAACCGCGCCCGTTCGTCGCGATGCAGCGGCTCCGCGGTCATTCGTGACGGTGTCTGCAGAAGCGTTTCGACTGGCATTTCCCACAGCGTGAGCGCCGTCCGGTTCCCATAGTTCAGGATCGGGTCCGGCTCGGTTCCGTGGGAGACGACCACGAACGGCGCCTGATCGAGCGCCACGGCCTGATCGCGCGGCGACCCGTGGCGCGGCAGCAGTTCGTGGCCGGTCCAACGGCGGTACGAATCCAGCAGGATCTGCGTCTGCGCGATCCAGTCCGGCCGCAACCATTGGTCGGGGTCGTCCGTTGGGGTCGTCGAGGAGGAGCCCGTCACGTTCATGTTCTCCGCGGTCCGATTGGTCCAGATGATTCACCACGAAAAACACGAAAGACGCGAAAGTGACGAAGAGACGAGAGTTCTGATCCCAAGTGACCGCAAAGGAACGACGCGCGATGTCTTGCGATG
>JAYTIB010000834.1:0-8168 GCA_043732205.1 Schlesneria sp.
CCGCGTGCTCCAGAGGACTGGCTGCGGCTGGCTGCTGGACGTGACCAATCTGTACGCCAATGCCCGCAACCACGGTTACGATGCCGCCGCCTTCCTGCGTCAGGTAGTGCCCACTGCCCCGAGGCTGCAAATCCACCTCTCGGGCGGGTACTTCGACGCCAAGGCGGGCCTATACATGGACAGCCACTCCCGCCCCGTTCCCGACGAGGTCTGGGGCCTGTACCGCCAAGCGCTGGAGCTGGGCCGAGGAAAAGTGGACGCGGTCTTCATCGAGCGCGATCAGGACTTTCCCGACGAGGCGGGGTGGCGCGCCGAGTTTCGCCGGGCACACGGAATCGCCCAAGCCGTGGAGGCCAAAGCATGACCGACCCAAGTGAGCCTGACCGGACCTACCGCGACGAGCTTCGTCGCTGGGTTCCAGACTTGGCAGGCTTCCAGGTGACGACCGGCGTGTGCGACGCCTTGGCTCCAGGCTCCTCGCCCATCGGCTTGAAGTTGTTCGCCGAGGGCAACCTCAAAAAACGCCGGGAGAAACTCCGGGCGCAGCTCGAATCCGTGGCTGAGGCCTTCGACGACCTTGAAGATCTCGTGTCCGCTTACGTCCGAAGTGTGCCACCGGTCGCCTACGACGTGACCGTCAGCGACGGCGAGCGGTTCCTGTCGTGGCTGGAGCGAACCGGCGAACTGACGCCCCGGCAGCGCGATTACGTCGCTTGTCAGCAGGCGCGACTGACAGTCGAGGCCGCCGCCCGCGCCGACCGCCCCGGTCATCTCCGCTTTCAGGAACTTTGGAGCCTGCTCCCCCAATTCGCAGCCGCGTTGGACGAGCCCCCCGGCGTGCGGGCCTACCTGAATCCGGTCCGCGCCTGGTCACGGTTTACGACGACGGCGCTGCTGGACGACGATGCGACCTTGCCGGCTGACGTCCTGTTCTTCGCTGCGGGCGAGGAGATTCGCACTGCGGTCCTGGACCCCCACGGCCGGGCACTGGTCGAAGAGTTGGCATCGCGTGGTCCCTGCACACTCGACGATTGGGCGACCCAGAGTCAGCACGCCGACCGCGAGGAACTCGTCACGCTCTGCCGCGACCTGACCGAGATGGGCCTGGTGGCGTTCGAGTGATCCGATGCAGTTTTCTCGTTCCCAAGCTCCCGCTTGGGAACGCCTGTCTTCGAAGCTCCGCTTCGCGGATGAGGACCACCCTCGCCCCGTTCTCGACCCCAAGTAGGAGCTTGGTGGGAATGCGTTCCCAAGCAAGAGCATGGGAACGAGAAAGCTCGGCAACTTCGGCAGGGTGGCCTGGGGTGATGAAAACTTGGGGTTGACTGTGCGATTGAACGTCGCGCTCAATCGCCAGAACTGTTTCGCGTGATGAGGGTCGAGGGGGTCGGGAGTCTTTTTCGGAGCGGCGGAAATACGCTTTGTTTCTCGCAGATACCGCTCTCCGCCGCTCCGAAAAAGACTCCCGACCCCTTCGCTCACAGCGGAACAAATACTCACTGATCAACAACCATCGTCAACCCCAAGTTTTCATCACCCCAGGGTGGCCCTGCTCGGGCCGCTTTTGAAGCCGTGGCACGTCCAACGTGGCTGGCGGATCAAGTCGGGCCACCCCGCCGAAGTCAACCAGAAGAAGCGACACCTGCCGTCGCGACAGCTTTTCGCTCGTGTGCCGAATCGACTCGTCCGACTCAAGCCGTGTTTGATGATGAGTCCGCTGGCGGTCAGCACGTCCCTTGCATCGCCCGAGTTTCGATTCGATGTCGTCATCTTTGACGAGGCTTCGCAGGTACACCCGTGGGATGCCATCAATGCGGTTGATACCTCGCGCGGCCAAGAGTTCGACGTTTTCGTTTAGCCCCAACGCCAGCGGCGTGGGCGCGAACGCGGGTAACGGGTGGATCGCGCGCACGCCGTTGGCGTTGCGGCTAAACGTTTCGGTTCCAGCCGCGCGAGGTTGATCGCGGACGCCAACTGGTGGTGGCCGGAGACCCGAAGCAGTTGCCGCCCTCCACGTTCTTCGACCGCATGGTCAACAACGACGACGATTCCGATGACGCCCGACCCCCGCTTCTCGTGTGGAATCGGGCCGCACGGACGAGGCGTTGATGCTACGACAGTGATTGAGGCGCCGGCCCTCACTCGTCGAACGCAAACACCCCCGGCGAGACGTGGAAGTAGCTGGCGAGCTTGCCGATTTGGGGGCGGTTCAATGTCCGTTTGCCGGTCAGAACGGCGGAGATGGTTGATTCGGCAATCCCCGTGGCACGGGCAAGTTCCACTTGCTTCACCGCGCGCTGCTCCACCAGGAACCGGAGCAGCCCGGCGTCCGAGACGTCACGCGGCGGGTCGGTCCGGTCTTCGTAGCGTTCGATCAAATCACCGAGCACGTCCAGGTAGTCTTGCTCGCCCGCGTCCAAGTCGTCGCGATCCAACAACGTATCCACCACGGCGATCGCCCGATCCAAGTCCGCGTCCGACTGAATCGGTCGCAGTGCGAACTGAAACACGAGCTTCCGGTAGCCTTCCGGCAGAACCACCGCGGCTTTCACCACGTTCAGCGCAGGCCCGGCCTGCTTCGCAGGTTTGATCTGCTGGGAGGCCGCCTTGAGAGTCCGCCTGCCGGATTGATGCCGGGGATCTGCCACCGGTTTAGTCGTTTTTCCACTGGCCACGGTCGTACTCCTGATGCGTCAGCACTTGCCGAACGAAGACTTTGCCCCGGTTGAAGTGAATCACGGCGATGAATCGAAACTTGTTGCCAACGATATCGAACACTGTGAACCGATCATGGCGAAACTCCAGAATGCTCGGTTGAATTTCGTCTCCAGAATTGGCGGACCAGCTTCGCGAGTTCGATCACCGTGACTGGAGCGAGCGCCAGCGTGAGCATGACCAACCATTCGAGCGAACTGTGGCTGGTCGCCTCAAAGATGGGTTGGGCGAACGGCAGCGCGATGATGCTCGCTTGCAGCAGCGCGGAGATCACCACGGCGGCGAAGACGTACGGATTCGTGGCGGGACCGAGTTGCCAGAATGTCCAGGTTCCACTGCGGGCCGACAGGGCCATGAAGAGTTGGCCGAACACCATGACGCAGAAGGTCATCGTCCGGGCCTGCGTCACCTCCGCGTCGGTCGGTCCCATGAACAGCGCATACGTCGCGATCCCCGTGGCCCCCAACAGAACACCGCCCGCGAGCACCACCGAACCGAGTTGCCATGACAGCATCGAGGCATGGCGCGGCCGGGGCTTGCGGGACATGATGTCCGGTTCGGGCGGCTCCATCGCCAGGGCCAGAGCCGGCAATCCATCCGTGACGAGGTTCATCCACAGGAGTTGCACCGGGAGCAGCGGAGTCGGCCAGCCGAGCAGCGCGGCGAGCAGCATCAACAGCATCTCGCCCGCGTTGCACGACAGCAGAAACAACAGAAACTTCTGGATGTTGTCGTAGATCGCGCGGCCTTCCTCGACCGCGTTCACGATCGACGTGAAGTTGTCGTCCATCAGCACCATCGCGGCGGTTTCGCGCGTCACGTCCGTCCCGGTGATTCCCATCGCGATGCCGATGTCGGCGGCCTTGACGGCGGGCGCGTCGTTGACGCCGTCGCCGGTCATCGCCACCACATGGCCGCGGGCCTTCAGTGCGCGCACCACTCGCAGCTTGTGTTCGGGGGCGACGCGGGCATAGACGGCGATCTGTTCCGCCCGCTCCGCCAGTTCGTCATCGCCGAGCGAATCGAGTTCGTGGCCCGTCACGACGACGTCCATCTCCGTCGCAATGCCCAGCTCGCGCGCGATCGCCTCGGCCGTGGCCGGGTGATCGCCGGTGATCATCACCGGGCGGATGCCCGCCTCGCGGCAGCGGACGACGGCCGCTTTCACTTCGTCGCGCGGCGGGTCGATCATGCCGAACAGGCCCGCGAAGATCAGATCGCGCTCCTCGACACCGCCCACACCGATGCCGTCCAACCGATAGGCACAGGCCAGCACGCGCAGCGCCCGGCCCGCCATCTCGTGTCCGCTGCGCTCGATTTCGGCACGGCGGTCGTCGGTGAGTTCCACAACCTGGCCACCGTGCCGCTCGTGGCGACAGTTGGCCAGCACGCTTTCCGGTGCTCCCTTGGTGTATTGAACAACTCCGCCGGTCGGTTCCCGCAGCACGACCGACATCGCCTTGCGATCGGAGTCGAAGGGGAGTTCATCGACGATGAGCGCGGAGTGCGTGTCGCGTTTGATCCCGGCCTTTTGCGCGAGCACCACCAGCGCCCCTTCGGTTGGGTCGCCGACGATCTTCCACGAGTTGGCGACACTGCCCGGCTGAAGCTCCGCGTGATTGCAGAACGCGCCGATCCGCAGCGCGAGACGCAAATCGTCGTTGATCGTCGTGACCGACCGCTCGCCGCCCGCGTCCGTTTCCAAGAATTCACCGTGCGGGGCGAACCCCGTCCCGGTCACCCGGAAGTGCGAGCCTCCCGCCATGACTTCGCGAACGGTCATCTCGTTGCGCGTCAGCGTACCGGTCTTGTCCGTGCAAACGACCGTCACACAGCCGAGCGTTTCGACGCTGGGGAGTTTGCGGATCAGCGCGTTCCGCTTGACCATCCGTTGCAGTCCCAGCGCCAGTGTCATCGTCACGACGGCCGGCAGTCCTTCGGGGATGGCGGCGACGGCCAGACTGACGGAAGTCAGCAGTGCTGACAGCAGCTTCTCTCCTCGCAGCAGGGTCAGCAGAAAGATGATGCTGACGAGCACGAGGCAGACGATGACGAGTGTTTGCCCCAGTTTCGCCAGTTGTTTTTGCAGGGGCGTGGACTCGCGCTCGTAGCGCTGCAACAGTCCGGCGATGCGGCCGATTTCGGTTTCCATTCCGGTGGCGACGACGAGCCCCCGGCCCTGACCGTTCGCCAGGACCGTGCTCATGTAGACCATGTTCCGCCGCTCGGCGAGCGGCGTTGATGTCGGCAGCACCACATCGGCCTGTTTCTCGGTCGGCTCGCTCTCGCCGGTCAGCGCCGCCTCCTGCACCCGCATCGAGAACGCCTGCAAGAGCCGCACGTCGGCCGGCACGTTGTCGCCCGCTTCCAACTCGACGATGTCTCCGGAGACCAGGTCGATGGCGGGAATTGTGGCCAGCGTGCCGTCGCGGATGACCTTCGCCAAGGGGGCCGCCAGACTCTGCAACGCCGCCAGCGCGCGTTCGGCCCGCTCCTCCTGAAAGTATCCGAGCATCGCATTGAGCAGCACGATCGCCGCAATGGCCGCCGTGTCGGTCCACTCCCCCATCAGTCCCGAGATCACCGCCGCCACGATCAGAATCCAGACCACGACATCATTGAATTGACCCAGGAACTTCTTCCACCACGGCTCGGACGGCGCTTCCGCCAATTGGTTGAGGCCAAAGCGTTCACGCCGTGTCGCGGCCTCGGCGGTGGACAGCCCCTGATGGACCTCCACGGTGGCGTCGGTCAGCACCTGTTCGAGCGGCATCGCAAACGCGAGCGGGGATGGCATCGCATTCGGACGGGGTACGCGGGAAGTGTCGCTTGCCTGGCTCATGCCATCGGCCTTTTCAGTCAATGACGGTTTTCAATTCAGAGCCACGCAACTGATGCGCCGCGGTTTCAGTGGTGACGACTCCGCTGGCGATCGTCGGCGTTCGGGGACTGCCACGTCACTCTTGGTCTTACCATGAGTGGCGAATACTTACCAATTGGTAAATCGGAGGGGAGGCGCGGGGGGTGCGTCACGATTCTGGGTGGAATCCGAAGGGCGGTTCATCCACGTCTGTCGAAGGTGCGGCGGCTGTTGGGCGAGCGGCAGGAATCGGCAGACAAGCACGATGCGCAAGATACAAGCACGATGCGCAAGCGAGTGAGTTTTCAGACACACTCGCTTGCGCGTCGTGCTTGTAGGGGGACAAACATTCATCTGCCGCTCGCCTTACTCCTTCAGAGTCGACAACAACCCGTTCATTCGATTTCACCCAGAATTGAGAGGCACACCCGAGGCGGGAGGAAGACGAAGTGGTCCAAGCATCTCTTCTCCCGACTCCTGTCTCCTGAACCGGCAATTCCCGCCACCAGTGTTTCGGAGATGCGATTGGGTTTGCGGGCGGCAATTCATTTTCCGATTGTCGGGCCGATGGCCGACGATACTTGACTATTGGCGGCGGTAGGGTGCGTGGAGTCCTTCGAGTCCGGAATTTGACTCTTTGAGTCAAGTTCGTGAAGAGATTGCAAAGTGCAAATTGATAATTGCAAAGTGCAAATTGAAGGACGATCCGGTGTCTTTCAATTTGCAATTTGCAATCATCAATTTGCAATTCTTCGATTCGTTGGTCTGAGGTGAAACCCTCGCGGGAGTCTTCGGGACGCACCATCATTGGCGGTGTCGGTCTCCAACCGGTGCGCTCCGAAGACTCCACGCACCCTACTCGCTGAGACGCACAGGCGGACCGCCCGTGCGACGATGTTGTTCCATAGGCTGTTGACCCGTCCGCTCGACGGGAGCATTGGTTCCAGGAGGCGTGAATGTCGCCGTGCCATCGGTTCGGGCTCTGTGCGGGCATCGTCATGGCGATGATTCTCGTTGGGTGTCGCACGTCCGGCCGAGACACCTTCACGGCGGTCGTGGCGCAGCCGATTACTCGCGCGGGCCAGGCTTCGAAACAGCACCGCTTCCCAATCGACAAGCCCGAGTCGACGCTGCAAACCGTCGCGTATCAGGAAGTCGAAGCCGACGCCGTTCCGTCACCGTTGCCGGCCGATGCGGACGAGCTGTTTGCCGGGATCACCGAGCTGCCGCTGGAGACATTGGTCGCCACCGTGACGGCGCGCAATCCCTCATTGCAAGCCGCTTATGCGGCGTGGAACGCGGCGGCGGAACGTTACCCGCAGGCGGTGGCTCTGGACGACCCGATGCTGCAGTCGATGTTCGCGCCGGCGACGTTCGCCGCCAATTCCCCCACGCAGTCATCGTACATGTTGGGTGTCGCCCAGCGCGTTCCGTGGCACGGCAAACGCGCGCTGCGGGGACAAGTGGCCCAATGGGACGCCAACGCCAGTGCGTGGGATGCCTCCGAAGTGCAGTTGCGATTGGAAGTCGCCGCGCGGATCGCGTTCTTCGACTATTACCTGGTCCGTCAAGAGCTGGATCTCAACCAGAAGAATCTGGAGGTGACGCAGGATTTCCGCAGCACCGCCAAATCAAAGTACGAGGCGAATCAGGTGTCGGAACAGGATCTGTCGCTGGCGGACCTGGAACTGGCCAAGCTCGAACAGGAACGGGTCGACTTGAGCCGCGGAGAGAAGATCGCGATCGCGCGGATCAACACACTGCTCCATCGGAGACCGGACCACCCGCTGCCCGCGCCGCCCGGCCGGCTGGAGATCATCGAGACGTTGCAGAATGCCGAAGCCCTGCGCGAGACCGCGTTGCAGCAGCGACCGGAGTTGGCGGCGCTGGCCGCGAAGATCCAATCCGAGCAGGCGGCGGTGGCACTCGCCTGCAAGGAGTACTATCCCGACTTCGAGTTCATGGGACGTTACGACTCGTTCTGGACCGACAACGTGCAGCGTCCGATGGTCGGCATGAACATGAACATCCCGTTGAACCAGGGCCGGCGCGGCGCGGCCGTGCGCGAAGCACAATTCAAAGTCACCAAGCTCATCAACGAACATGCCCAACAGCAGGACATGGTCCGCGAGGAAGTGCAGGTCGCCCATGCCCGTGTGGAGGCGAGTCGGCAGGCGGCGGCGCTCTACACCAGCCGGGTTCTGCCCGCTGCCGAAGCCAATCTGGAAGCCGCACGCGCCGCCTACATCGCGGGGTCGATCGACTTTCTGAGCCTGATGACTGCGCGGCGTGAATTCATCACGCAACAGATCGGCCATCAACGAACGCTGGTCGAATACCACCGCAGTCGGGCCGATCTGGAACGGGCCGTCGGCAGTCCGCTGCATGACTCGGGCACGTCCGTTGAGTCATCGCTCCCTCTCAGCGAATGAAGCCCGATGCGCAGGTACTCTCTGGGGGACACCGCTGCCATCGTTTAACCCGGAGCCAACGGCACTCACTTTAGCCGCAAAGTAGCAGGCACATTCCATGTGCCGTCCGCAAGTTGCAGGGAACGGCACATGGAATGTGCCTACTACTTTCCAAAGTGAGT
>JAYTIB010000835.1:0-3099 GCA_043732205.1 Schlesneria sp.
CGGGCGGTGAATTCCATGTGGGCGATTACGTGGGGTTGGCCGCCAACAGTCCGGGTGTGTTGGAAATGGTGAACCGTCTGCGCTCGAATCAATTGGCACACGCGGCCGAGTCCGACACCGGAGCCGCGTTCATTTTTCGCGAGGGCCTCGACTCCGCGATGGAGCAGGAACAATCCGCCCGGCGGTTGACGCTCGCGCTGGCCGGTCGGGCGAAAAATGTCGCGCCGGTTCTGGCCGAGCGCGTCCCCTTCGGAAACGAAACGCTGCTGGATGTGGGAGGCGGGACCGGCATCTACGCCATCGCCTGTCTCAGACGGCATCCCGGTTTGACGGCAATCGTGTTCGATCGTCCGGAAGTCCTGAAAGTCGCCGCGGAATTCGCCGTCGAGTATGGTGTCGCCGACCGGCTGGAATGCCGGCCGGGCGACATGTTCCGCGACCCGCTCCCCCCGGCCGACGCCATCCTGCTCTCGAATGTCCTGCACGACTGGGACGTGCCCGAGTGCGAACAGTTGGTGACTCGCTGCGCCGCCGCACTCCGCTCCGGGGGACGCCTGCTGATTCACGACGTCTTCCTGAACGACGATCTCGACGGGCCGCTCCCTGTGGCGCTGTACTCAGCATCGTTGTTCTCGCTGACCAAAGGCCGGGCGTACAGCGGGCGCGAGTATCGCGGGTGGCTCAACAACGCGGGACTGGTCGCGGCGGAGATCATTCCGACGCTGGTTCACTGCGGAGTGCTTACGGGCACGAAGCCGGGCGGATGAGGCGCTGTTTCCGGTCACGCTTGAGCACGATGCTTTCGTTTAACCGCGTGGGCATCGCCCCGCGCGTTTTTGGGCATGATTCGCCGCTCACGCGCGGGGCGATGCCCACGCGGTTAAACGATTCACCTTCGGCCGGGTGAGATCTGAAAGTCACTCTGTGAGTCACGTTCAAGTCGCGGTTGGCGCGGCTTCGGCGGGAGCGGCCGGGGCTGCGGGAACAGCCTTGAACTCCACGACGGCGATCTGTTCGTGTCCCGCGGCGTACAGCGTGTCCTGGGTGTCGTTCAACACGAACTTGTGAACGTGCATCGGCAGCTTGTCCTGATGCACGACCTTCCCCGTTTGGGAATCGTAGAACGATGCGAACCCGCCGTTGTCGCCACCCGAGCAGACGAACCAGTTCCCTTCGCGCGGAAAGGCGATCTGCTCAACGAGCCCCTTGAATTTCGTGTCCGAGATTTCATGGACGCGCTGCTTCGCGGCCCAGTCGAAGATCTCGGTGCGTGACGGACCATCGAGGTGATCGATGTTCCCGATCGTGCCGATGCCGCCCGCCGCCAGCAGCTTGCCGTCGGCCGAGAACGCCAGGCTGCGAATGCCGCCGATCGAGTGCCGGCGCTGCTTCGGATCCCACGTGTACATGATCGGGGCTTCCAGTTCGGAGACCTTCTTTCCCGAAGCCGCGTCCCACACGGCGATGTGCCCCACCTTGTCGCCCGTCGCCAGCAGTTGACCATCGGCCGAGAACGCGACCGCAAACAGCATTGATGGGAAATGATGCGGCGTCATCGGCTTGTGCTCGACAAGCGTGTGCAGCGGGTTGCCCGTCGCCGCATCCCACAGTTTGCAGAGCATGTCGTCGGCGACGCTGGCGATCACCTTGCCGTCGGGTGAGGCCACGACATTGCGAATCCACTTGTCATGGGCCGCGATGGAACGGACGGGCTCGCGCTTCTCCGTATCCCACCAGATCAGGCGGCCGTCGTAGCTGCCGGTGACGAGTTGACTGCCCGCCATCGCCGCGCCGGTGACGTAGCTCTGATGTCCCTCGCCGGTGAATTCCACCGGCTGCGGCTTCTCGGCGGCCATGTCGAGTTCATAGACCTTGAAGTCTGAACTGCCGCAAAACAGCCGCTGCGTGCCGGACAGGTTCGCGATGCAGAGGGCAATCCCCTTCACACGGGCGGTCTTGGCGACTTTGAACTTGGTGGGGTCGGCGGTGGTCATGACATGAACTCTCTTTCGGAGAGGGATGGAGAGTGGTCGCCTGCTGAATACCGTAGAGCAGGCGGCTCGCCTGCTCGTGCTTCCGGCTGAAATCACAGGCGAGCCGCCCGTGCTACGACACATTCAACCGGCTGTCATGCCAGAACCTCAGCGACCGGCTTGCAACCGAAGTCGACGATCGGAATCGGGCGCGCTCCGATGTGGTATTCCTTCTTGGGGTCGACGCCGAGCGCCGCGAAGATCGTCGCGAACAGGTCGCCCGACTTCATTTCGCCCTCCGCCACCTTGTGTCCGTCGGGGTCGGTCTTGCCGTAGACCGCACCACCCTTGATGCCGCCGCCGGAGAGCGTGCAACTCCACGCACTGGCAAAATGATCGCGGCCCAGGCTGGCGTTGATGTTGGGGGTGCGACCGAATTCGGCCAGCGTGATGACCAGCGTGCTGTCGAGCAGTCCCCGCTGCTTCAGATCGTCCAGCAGGGCCGACATTCCCTGGTCCAGATCGGCACACAGTTCGAGATGCGTTTCGAAGTTCTGGCCATGACTGTCCCACCAGGCGCGGGCCACCTTGACGAACGGAACGCCCGCTTCGACCAGTCGCCGGGCGATCAGGCACTGCTCCTGAAACTGCGTCGGTCCGTAGAAGTCGCGGGCCGACTGCGATTCCTGGTTGATGTCGAACAGTTTTTCACTCGCCATGATTCCGCGGACACGTTCATAGGCCATACCGTGGCTGGCGACCGAGGCGTTGTACCGCTTTTCCGCGAACCGTTTCGCGAGCAGCTTCTGCAGATCCGCCCGCTCTTGGTGATCGACGTCGGCGATCGATTCCGGGCGGCGAATGTTCGGCGGGATCATGCTGTCGGTCAGAAACGTCGGCGCGTAGCGGGCACCGAGGAATCCCGGGCCTCCCTTGTGACGTCCCTCCGTCTCAGAGTACATCGAGACGTAGTCAGGCACCTGACTGTCTGCTCGGCCGAGTTCGCGCGCAACCAATGCCCCGAGATCGGGATAGTCAATCGCCTGCTCCATCGCGCGGCCGGTCTCCATCAACCGTGTGCCGCCGCCATGATCGGCGTTCTTAGTGTTGAGCGATCGGATGATCG
>JAYTIB010000836.1:0-3098 GCA_043732205.1 Schlesneria sp.
GAGGTCAGTGAGCCGTGTGATTTGGCGGGCAGGGAGGTTCGGCGTGAGCGAGAAGACGTATCGGGCTTGGCGACCGGATCAGGCGCAACACTGTTCGGCACTCGGGCTGTTCTGGGTGAAGATCGTCGCGGTTGCGGATTAATGAGTCACCGTGTTGGCGTGATCGCGAGGGCGATGGGTGGGTGAACGGCCAGCTTGGCGGGAGGGCGGCGGCGAATCGCGGGGTGCGCAGCGTAAGGCGGCTCGGATCGCGGGGGTTGCGATCGAGCGCGGCGTGTCATTCAGATTTTGTGCGGCCTGTTTGTCGGCGACTTTCAGCTTCGCCAAGTGAGCTTCCATCTCGTCCGTCGTGGCCCAGCGCAGCATCTGAAAGCAGAGCATCTCGTGGGTGCGCTTGGTCGGCTTGCGACCCGTCCAGAGGGCGATCACCAGGCACACGACGATCGCGCAGTAGGTTTGAATCTCGATGCCGTTCTGGTTGTGGCTCTACAAGTGGCGGCAGCCGAGTAAATGCTTGAACTGACGAAAGCCGCCGCGGGCGGTTGATAAAAGATTTCGATCGTCCAGCGGTAGGCATCTAAAATCGCGACGATTTCGGCGGGAACATCGAACAGGTTGGTGGCGATCCTCAGGAAGCCGTCGCGATCGACGCCGGATGAGCCGCCCCTGACTTTCTATCCCATGAACACCGCTTCCCCTTTGAGGCGTGCGGCCTGATCTTCACGATCACCAGTCTCATCGTGTGGTCGGGTCGGTCGGTGGCCTCCGACAGCGACCCGAGCGCCGCCCGCTCACACCCCAACTTCTTCTGCACGTTGTGCAGTTCGCTCGCCTGCTGCAACGCCCGCAACGATGAACAAATCGAGTTGAACAGGAACACCAGCACCATCAGGCAAGACTGGTCGAAATGCAGCTCGCGGTTCCCCGCCTTGTCGCGCTGGCAACCGTCGTCATGCAACCGCTTGAACAGCGGCAGAAGCTGGTCGAAGTACTTCAGGCCGACGATGTCCTTCTCGGTCAGCCGCTGGTCAGTCGTGGGCGGTTCTGCGGACGGAGACTCGGCGGAAGGCCGAGCGTCAGCAGCGCTGTTCGCCGCCACTGGCAATCGCCCGTCCCGCATCTTCCGTGAGTTCTGAGTGTCCATGAGCGGACAATAATTCACGCCTCGCCCTGCGCAAAAAGCGTGCCAAGCTCGTATGGAAAATCACGCCGCCAGCAACCCGAGTGCCGAACAGTGTTGGGTCAGGACCGTTTGACGGCGGTCGCCGTTCAAAACTTGGACCGGCACCTTTAGTCATTTCTGGCAACGTCGCACGGCACGATGGACGGCCAAGAGTGGCCATCCTCCAGCCTCGCTCACGCTTCGGGTTACTGGTCGGCCACCACGGGATTGGCGAGCACGCCCAAGCCCTCGATCTCCACTTCCATCCGGTCGCCCGGCTTGATGAAGACCGGCGGATTGCGGGCGGCACCCACGCCCGGCGGAGTTCCGGTGAAGATCAAATCACCCGGCTGAAGAGCGAACAACTGCGACATGTGGGCGATCAGTTCGTCGACTCCGAAAATCAATTCGCGCGTCGACGAATTCTGCATGGTCTCGCCGTTCAGCCGCAGTTGGATCTTCAGATTGTGCGGATCGACTTCGTCCGCCGTCACCAGGTAAGGGCCGGTTGGAGCGAACGTATCGGGAGTCTTGCCCAACAGCCACTGACCACCGGGGCGTCCCTTCTGCCAGTCGCGGGCCGACACGTCGTTGCCGACGGTGTATCCCGCCACGTACTGGAACGCGTCCTCTTTGCGGACCCGGCGGGCGCGCTTGCCGATGATCACCACCAGTTCCGCCTCGTAATCCACTTCATGAGAGACCGCGGGCAGGACGACGTTGTCTTCGGGCCCGACGACCGCTTGGGGAAACTTGTTGAAGACGACTGGCTCACTGGGGATTGGCGAGTTCGTCTCCAGGGCGTGATCGCGGTAGTTCAGGCCGATGCAGATCACCTTCGAGGGATCGCCCACGGGAGCCAGCAGGCGTCCGGAGACAAACGGCCCCTTGGTCAGTCCGGCCGCCAGGGCGTTGGCGGCGGCCATCAGCCCCGCCTCCGCTTCGAGAATTCCCCGCAGCGTCGCCGGCAACTTTGAATCGATCTCACACAGGTCAACATATCGTCCATCGAGCGCGACGCCGACGACACGCGGGCCTTGTGCGGTTTGCAAAGTGGCCAGTCGCATGAGAAATCTCCCTGAGGTTTTTCGTGGTGCCATGAACCGTGCCTGCTCGCTTCGGCAGTCACCCGGCCGAATTCCGAAAGGCCGCGCGGAAATTCTAGGGATGTTGGCATCCAACCGAAAGCCGACGCGCCGTCGGTCGCCCGAAGCACCGGCACCCCGTCACGATTTGATGCCGCTCGCGCGGTGTCCGACTTCGCGGCGATTCCGATGAAGTTGGACACGGACGGTACTTGGAGTACGAACGATACCGCAGTCACGAAGTCAGGAATGCCCCGCGGCAGTTCATTGACAATGCCGCCCGGATGACGTTAATTACTCCCCCTGATCGGCCCCCATCGTCTAGAGGCCCAGGATGCAGGATTCTCAGTCCTGATACGCGGGTTCGAATCCCGCTGGGGGTACTGCCCGCGGCTTGAAAACCCCTTGTTTTGTAGGCTTTCCCTGCAAGACAAGGGGTTTTTCATTTTCGGCTTCCACAGCGTGCGAAGCCGTGCGAGGTGTTTCGGACGTGTTCCGCAGCGCCGGTGCAGCGCTGGACGCGGCAGGACTCGTCGCTGACGCCTTGGCGAAGTCGGTATCGCGGACTTGCAGGTAGTGAGCCATCGCGACCTTGGGCGAATTGCCGAGCCACTTCGTCACGACGTGAACGGGGTACTGTTCGGCCAGTTCGGTTTCGCGGGACGATCGCAGATTCTGGAAGAGCTTTTTCCACGGCTCCACACCCGCGCGGCGGACGATCTTTTCAAACGTCGTCCGCAGGTTCGTGTCGGTGCCATTCGGCTTCCGACGGATAACGAATTCCGCCAAGGCGTCAGCGACGAGTCCTGCCGCGTCCAGCGCTGCACCGGCGCTGCGGAACACGTCCGAAA
>JAYTIB010000837.1:0-8137 GCA_043732205.1 Schlesneria sp.
CATCTTGGTACACACCCTGTTCGCTGGGACTTCCTTCGCTGCGACCATAGCCACGGTAGTCGAATGCCATCACCGACAGATCGTGTCTCTGGTTCAAGATCAAGAGAGTGTCAGCCAACCCCGAAATGTTGCCTGCGTTGCCGTGGCAGAACAATGCGACACCTTTGGGATTCGGGTGGCCCACATACCAGCCATGCAGGCGCACACCATCCGCCGCGGTAAACACGACGTTGACGGGTTGAATGTTGGAGGGTTTCCAGTCACCGGCAGGATAGCGAGCGGGCTGAAAGACCAAGCTGCGTTCCAAGGGGCGCAGCGGCGAAAATGGTCCCAGCGCGGAGCATCCGGAAATGCCGGCCCCGACTGCGAGGAACAACGCGAACATGCCAACTCGGCGCATTTCAAGTCGCCCTGGATTGGGAACAAATCGTGAGCGTACCCCCAGCCGCACAGTGGTGTACCTGACAGTTGAGACTCTGTGGAATAGCACAATCGAACCGAGATCTGATGGAAGTCGTTCTCAGCGATTTGTTGTGCGCGGTGTCGGCGTGGTCGGCGCGGGGCCGAAACGGAGGGTGTTGAGAAGCTCGTGATCGCGGTTGGCCAGGGCTTCGACCAGTGGGGTGTCCACCGTGACAGACAACGACGCCTGTCGACCGGAGGGATCGGCGATCAGGTAGAAGATCCAAGTCAACGGTCGTTCTCCCTCGGCTCCCGTCGCTGAGACTCGATAGATGTACCGGCGGTCCGGGGCGGCGATGACTTCGCCGGGATTGAGCTTCTTGATCCGGCCGCTCAGGGCCTGCTGGATGTCGCGCAGGAAATCGGCTTCGGGCAGATGCTCGCCCGGTTTGGCGGGGGCGATTGGCGCCAGGTCGCACTGGGCCAACAGGTTTCCGTCATCGATCAGGCGGAATCTCGCCGCCTTGTCATCGACCGTCCGCAGATACCAGTGGCGGGGGTGTTCCAAGCCGATGTTCCACGGCGATTCGAATCTCAGGAATCGCGCCGAGGGTTGCGGTTCATTCACGGCGGCATCGATCAACTTTTGGTCCGCCAGTCGTCCGGGGATCTGCGCGGGTCGCCGCAACACTCGCACACGGGCCGTGAATTCAAACGCCGGTATGACCGGTCCGGGGCCGCGTTTTTCGACTTGGGTGAAGTCGCACTGAGTGATGCAGCGCTGGCTCACGTCGTATTCCACGAAGCCGGTGACGGTGATTTCGCTGACGGCGGACAGCGCGGCGCCCTCCAGCTTGCCGTCGACCTTGATGCGCGCCACCTGTTTCTCGACCGAGGTCAGCGTGCAGGTCAATTCCCCTTTCACCACGGCATCCATTGTGGTGAGCATCTGGGATGCCCATGTCGGTGCGGTCCATTTGTCGCCGACTTCCACGGGCTTCACCGGCAGCAGCGCGATCAGCGCCAGGCTGTCGGCCGGCGAGCGAAGCAGGTCCAGTTCATCCGATGTGAGCAGACCACCCAGGCTGTAGAGTTCGACGCCGTCCGTCCGTCCCTGGGCGACGATCAGCTTGAGCGCATTCGCCAGTTGCGAGGACGACTTCTGGCCGCCGGCATCGATATCGGACTGGGTCTGCTCGTAATCGCGGATGGAACGGAACGACTCGGCCTCGGTTCCCGGTCCCAGCAACCGCCGCTCGCGGTACGACAGCGCCGCCGATGCGACCAGGAGCAACGGCTTGCCCTCGATCGACGGCTGGGTCTTCCCGCTCACGTTGATTCGGGTGCCGACGCCGAACACCCGCGTGTCATCGACCGGCTCTTCCAACCGGTAAGTCTCGGCCGCGTGCGCGCCCGTATCCAGACAGGCTGTACTCAGACAAACCGCCGCCATACAAAGCCAGACGCTGCGTGCCCCATGCATTTGTCAGATCCTTCTTTTGGCTTGGCCATCCTTCTTGGTGCCTGCCCAGTCCTGTGGACGTGAATCCTTTCACCCGAACAAATCATGAGTCACCACGAATCTCACAAATCCCACGAATCAGAAAAGACATCAGCACAGAGGCTCGAATCCAGACAGCTCGTGTGATTCTGAAACCCACCCACCGCATCAACAGTTCTACCTTTCGATTCGTGTTATTCGTGCGATTCGTGGTAAATCATCCGGGTTCACTTTCCGCTGATCATCCGGTCTTCGATCGCTTCAAACCGGCGGCGGTGGCGACGGACTTCGGTGTCAACGGTTTGGCAAACCGGCCCCGTTCGTGCATCGCCAGCGCCGCGGCCACCAGTCCGTCCAGATCGAGTCCGATGTCGGCGAGCAACTCGTCCCGTTCACCGTGTTCGATGAACCGATCGGGGATGCCGAGACATCTCAGAGTGTTCGTGCCGACTCCCGCGGCACTCGCCGCTTCCAGGACGGCGGAGCCGAACCCACCGCAGATCGTGTTCTCTTCGACGGTGAGGACGAACCCGGATTGCTCGATCGCGCGCAGGATCGTTTTCTGGTCGAGGGGTTTCGCAAACCGGGCGTTGATGACTCCCACGTCCAGGCCATCCTGACGCAGACGTTCCGCCGCGCGGACACAGACGGGAAAGAGCGCGCCGAATGCGACGAACATGCCGTCGTCACCCCAGCGCCAGACCTCGGCTTTGCCGTGTTCGATCGGACATTCGGGACGCTCGACGTTTTCGGTGTTCGCCTTCGGATAGCGGATCGAAACCGGACCGGCGTGTGACAGGGCGAAGTCGAGCATCGGGGCGACGTCGAACTCGTCCCCCGGTGCCATGACGGTCATGTTCGGGAAGACCCGCATGTAGCTGTTGTCAAACACGCCGTGATGCGTGGGACCATCCGGGCCGGCGAGCCCCCCGCGATCGAGACAGAACGTGACGGGCAGGTTCTGCAGCGCGACCTCTTGAAAGATGTGGTCGAAGCTTCTCTGCAGAAACGTGCTGTAGATGTTGACGATCGGCCGCATTCCCGACTTGGCCATCCCCGCGGCGAAGGCGACCGTATGGGCCTCGCAGATTCCCGTGTCAAAAAAACGATCGGGAAAGTCCTGCCGGACTCGTCCGAGCTTGTTTCCCTCGCACATCGCCGCCGTCAGCACGCAGACTTTCGGGTCGCGCTGGATGGCATCATAAATCGCGTCGCTCATCGAGTTCGTATACGCGCGTGTCGACGACTTTTTCACCGACACGATTTCGTGACGTGAACTGCGCTCAAACGGTGGTGGTGCATGAAACATGACCGGGTCTTCGCACGCGGGGTTGAAGCCGTGTCCCTTCTGCGTAAACACGTGGAGCAGCACCGGGCCACTGACGTCCTTCACCATCTCCAAGTAGCGCCGCAGCGAGACCAAGTCGTGTCCGTCGACCGGGCCGATGTAACGGAATCCCATTTCTTCGAACAGCATTCCCCCGTGCAGGAATCCCTTGATGGCGTCCTTGAACTGACCGATCGCGTGCCGGGATGATTTGCCGACCAGCGGCAGCTTGTTGAGCAGCCAGTTCACGTCGCGCTTCAGGCCGTTGTAGAACGGTGCCACGCGGGCCTTGTCCAAGCTCTTGGCGAGGCCGCCGACACGCGGGCAGATGCCCATCTTGTTGTCGTTCAGAATGACCAGCAGATCTTTCTTCAACTCGGCGGCGTTGTTCATCGCTTCGAACACCACGCCCGATGGAAGCGCCCCATCACCGATCACCGCCACCGATTTGCGACCGGACTGCCCGAGCAAGTCATCGCCCGCCTTCATTCCCAAAACGGTCGACACGCTGGCCCCGGCATGGCCGGTCATGAACAGGTCGTACTCGCTTTCATTCGGGTTGGGAAAGCCCATCAACCCGCCGCGCGTCCGGATGGAACTGAACCGGTCGAACCGCCCGGTGATCAGCTTGTGCGGATAGATCTGATGGCCGGTATCCCAGATCAGGCGGTCCTTCGAGAAGTCGAAAACCAGGTGCAGCGCCAGGCACAACTCCACGACCCCGAGGTTGCTGGCGAAGTGGGCGGACCGCTCTTGAACCAGGTTGCACAGCGCCTCGCGAATCTCGTCTGCCAGTTGCAACAGTTGTTGGTTCGTCAGCCGCCGCAGATCTCGCGGCGATTCAATCTGCGGCAGAAGCTCGAAGTCCTTCATGGCGGCTCTTTCAGAAAAGATCAGCAATTGCTGTTTGTGGTTGCTTGCGGTGAAACGTGTCTTGCGAATGGTTCCGTTCGACTTGGCTGAGCCTTCTGTTAATGGTCTCGCTGCGTCACGAACCGGGCCAGTGCCGCCAGTTTATCGCCCCGCGGACCAAGCGGCTGCAGCATCTGACAGGCTTCATCAATCAGGGCGTCGGCCTTGCGCCGGCTTTCTTCCGTCCCCAGCAGGCCGGGATAAGTCATCTTGCCGAGTGTCGCGTCCTTGCGAACCCCCTTCCCGAGTTTGGTGGCGTCACCCGTCACATCCAACAGGTCATCCGCAATCTGGAAGGCCAAACCAACACACTTTCCAAAGTGTTCCAGACGATTGATCAACTCGGGAGTCGCCAGGGCCACACGTGCTCCCAGCGTGACCGCGCTGGTCAGCAACCGGCCGGTCTTGCGACGGTGGATGGCTTCGAGTTGGGCGAGAGCGGAGAGTCGGGAGTCGGGAGTCGATAACCGAGAGCCGGAAGATGTGGCTGCCGGAGCTTCGCCTTCGCGGCTGGCACTCGACACTCGACACTCGACACTCGACTCAGCCTCCATGTCCGCCGCCTGTCCCGCCACCATGCCGCACCAGCCCGCAGCACCGGCCAGATCGGCACAGCACGCGGCGGCGACAGCAGCCGGCTGAGTGTGCCGGGCCACGATCTCGAAGGCGAGTGTCAGCAGTGCGTCTCCCGCCAGGATCGCCATCGCTTCGCCGAACACTTTGTGATTTGTGGGACGACCTCGTCGGAAATCGTCGTCGTCCATCGCCGGCAGATCATCGTGAATCAGTGAGTAGGTATGTACCATCTCGATGGCACACGCCGCGGGAAGCGCCTGGTCAACCTCGCCTCCACACGCTTCGGCTGCCAGCAGCACCAGCAGCGGCCGCAGTCGCTTGCCACCGGCGAGAAGGCTGTACGCCATCGCTTCCCGCAACCGGTCCGGACAGTCTGCCGCCGAAGTGGATGCAGCAGGGGCGACGAACTCCGCCAACCGCGCGTTAACCCGCTCTCGCAACGAAACGAAATCGGATTCGAGGGTCTGCCCCGGAATTGACATGCCAGCGTCCGCGTCCATGCGCCATCATCGTTCATCACCACCGCGAAACATCACGCGGCGGGAACGTTGTCTCCAATGCGGCAGCATGCTACCGCTGGAGGGCATCGGCGCAAAGGGGAAGCGGTCGATCCCCGTGACGATCGCCCGTTTCGCACTGCGGTGAATCTCGTGAGACGGTGGTCGTGGGACAGTCCGGAAGGGCTCAGCCCACTTGGCCGGAAGCCAGCAGCAGTCCAATGCGGCATCCCGTCAGGAAGCTGGGAATGTCCAACCATTCGCGGATGGTGTGGATGTCGTTTTGACCGCAACCGAGTGTCACCGTGGGCAGTCCATGCGCCATCATCCAGTTCGCATCCAGCCCCCCGTTCCCGATGCACAGTTCCGGGGTGAGTCCCACGGTGGAAACCGCCGCCTTCGCGAGCGAGACAACGGGTTCGGCAGGGTCCAGACGAAAGGACTCGTACTTCAACTCTGCTGAGAAACTGACCTGCCCCGCAACGCCATCGGACGACTTGACCGACTTCGCGGCCTTTTCGAAGGCCTTGCGATAGGCGTCAACAATCCGTTGGCGAAAGTCGGGATCATGGCTGCGCACTTCCGCCCGCAACGTCAGCAGCGGAGTGACGACATTGGTGGCTTCGCCGCCTTGAATCACACCAACGTTGCTTGTTCCCCGGTTGCGACCCTTCTGGATCAGGCCGTGCCAACCGTTCTCCGTCAGATCGGCGATTGCCAAAGCGGCGATGGCAATGGCGCTGACACCCCGCTCCGGATGAACGCCCGCGTGACTGGCCAGCCCGCGGATCTCGAGCTCGATTCCGTAGTCTCCCGTGGCACCGATGTTGACGAACCGCGGATTGCCGCCGTCCCAGTTGAAACAGTATTTCGGAGCACCCAGCTTGTGCGTGGAAACAAACCTGGCCCCGTACAGCCCGATTTCTTCCTGGACGGGAAACAACAGAGTCAGCGGCGGGTGCGGGATCCGCTGCCGCAGCAACTCGATCACGGCCGTCATTACCACGGCCACGCCGGCCCGATTGTCGCCTCCCAAACCCGTGGAAGAATCCGCCGAACGGATGACATCGCCATCGCGAACGGGCTGGCTGCCAATGCAGATTGGAACCGTGTCGACATGCGCCATCAGCAGGCGTCGCGGTCCCCGCCGAGTGCCGGGCAGCCTGACGATCAGATTCCCGACCTCACCACCCTTTGGAATGCGGCGATTGGCCGTATCCAGTTCCATGCAGTCCGGCGAAACGCCCGCATTTTGCAGTTCCGCGCGAATGAACTCGATCACCCGAGATTCCTCGCGGCTGCGACCGGGAATGGACATCAACGCCATCACCAGAGAAACCGCAGACTGGTCATCAACCGTTGGCGAGATCAGATTCCCTGTCTGTGACATTCAAAGACCGCGACTTTCACCCGAACAGGCCGCTGGTGGAGCACTTCCTGATCTCACGGAAGGGAAGTTGCCACTTCTCACCGTCAGTCATCGTCGACGGCACTAACGCATCCGCCGCGGCTGGATGTCGTTTGAAAGCGGCGGTGATCGGGTGATGCTTCACCGGAAAACACCGCGGAACTATCGCCTACCTGAATGACCGGGGTGAACGAATGGACCACATCACTTCGCCAAGACAAAGCAGCCGCGGCTTCACGCCGCGGCTGTCAATGAAACCGATTACTCGCAACACGATGGAACGGACTTCATCGCCTACCGCTCCAGGCGATAACATCCCGTTGCGTCGTCGTGGACGATTCCCTCGGTGTTATACAGGCATTGATACAGGACATTGCGGAAGTTGCGGCTGCTGCTCTTGTAGCCCGACTCGTTCACCTTCACGACCAAGTCTGCCAGGGTGAAGCCCTTTTTGTTCTTGCCCAAGATTTCCAGCACGACTGCCCGCAGTGACTGGGCGTTCTTCACGCGTCGACGACGACGACGGATCTTGCCGACGCTGCCACCCACGCCGACCAACCCCTGAATCTCGGCATCCAGTTTGTCCAGTTCCTTCTGGGCTTGGTCTCTTCGTTTGGCCAGATCCTGCAATTGGCCCTTTCGCTCGTCCAAAATTCGTTCCAAGTCAGCAACACTGAAACCCGCCGGCGCTCGAGACATCTTAATACCCCTTTTGAACTCAGTTAGTTGTGGCCCACATCATGATTGCGAGCGTATCTAGGCTGCGAAAGCATTTCAATTGTCCGATCACGCATTTGGTTTGTTTTTCCGGGAAAACTGCTGCTGAAAACTGGTGGCCCCTTGATAGTCGACGATCGTAGTCTAGTCGCTTCAATCTCACGATCGCCGCTGTGTGATTGTTTTTGATGCATCCATCGGATGGACAGTTTGTGCGCACCCCATTCGCCGCGGCTTCGCTTCCGCGTTAAAACAATGCGCCGCGGCGAATGAAATGTCTTGTTATCGAGTCGTGGCACTAGGCATGGCTCACCAATTTCCCGCCGTTGCCTAGGGCTGATTGTTCCGTGACGCTACCAGTGGGCCTGCCCTTGATTCGATCGATCCACCGTGCTGTTTCAAGGTGGTTCACCGAGGGCACCAGTGTCCGGGACGGAGTTCGGCGGGCAATGTTCAAATGCTCGTGAGATGCAATGGCCGAAGAGTTGCCGGTCGCAATTGGCCCTCTTGTCAGTTTGTGGGGGTTCGGCTACCATCGCGCCCGCCACGGAACGGCACTGACGCCGGAACAACTCCCCCTGAAACGGACTCCCGTCATGAAGAATTCTCGCCTGCCACGGGCCATTGGTGCCTTGGCCATCGGTTTGACGGTTCTTATTGCGACCACAATCTTTGCGCAGCAGTTTTCGTCGAACGTCCCGGCGGAACAGGAAACGGCAAAGCTCGTGGCGAGCATGATCAGCAAGTATCACATCAGCCAAAAGCCGCTGGATGATCGCATCTCGGCCATGCTGGTC
>JAYTIB010000838.1:0-3089 GCA_043732205.1 Schlesneria sp.
GGTTACAGGCTGGTGTAGCGTCCAAAAGTAGCTGAAGTCGCAAGACTTCAGTTCGGAACTCTTGCGAGTTCCGCTACACCCGATTTGGAACCGCTCTAGCACTGAACAAGCAGACCAAGAAACACAGAACGCCCAGACCACGGTCACATTGTGACCGCAGTCTGGGCGTTGTCATTCTGGGAAACTGATTGGCACCCGTCGTCGCGTTTGGACACGACTCCACGCGATGGGCTGTGAGTCACAACCTCAGTCGTCGTTCCGATCGCTTTTCTTTGCGCCCTTGCGAGGCTTCTTCGCCTCCGGTTCCGGAATCGGCGCGAATTTGTGACCGGATTCCCGCTTCAATTCCGGGACGGGAATCTGGTTCGGGGTGGCCGGCGCTTCCGAGGCTTCTTCCAATTGAGGATGCAGCGCGGGTGGGAGATGCACGGAACGCTGGGCATCGACATGCTTCTCAATCGCCCGAATGTCCGTTTCCCCATCGCTGCACAGGTCGGACAACGCATGCTGCACGTCCGGCTGCCGGTAGTACGATCCCGCCGTCCAGGCGCGGCAGGACTGATGTCCGACGTACCCGTAACTTTGGTCAAGGCTGCGAATCGCGCCGGCGAATTCTTTCAGCTCCTGATCAACGGCCGTGCCGGCGGCGTTGAGTCCCACAACCGCCCCCAGAACCCCCAATGTTCCGATCATGACGGCTTCCGCCGACAGTATCAATCCGCACTCATCCTGCCACAAGTTCTCAATCGGTCGCATGTTGTGCCTCGCTTTCCGAACTGAATCCCCAGGGCACCGACTGTCGGCACCCTCCATCCGTCGGCAACGCCTGCACGGTAGCGATTGTAACGGCTGTAGTGATTGTAGCGATTGTAGCGATTATGGGAAGTGTGGGATGAATGCAAAATTTGCGAAGGGGCGGCGATTCGATCGACAACCCAGTGGGCGTCGGGGGCGGCTGGAACTTGAGCCAGTAGAGGATCTTGGCGCAGCGAGTTCGTTTGGGGCGAAAGACATCCGACGCAACATTCGTCGAGTCTTGCTTGCTGGAAGCCACCAACAAAGGCATCATCTTCGCCCAACGTGTTGGCTTCGTCCGACGATTGAGTTTCGAAAACAAGGGCTCGCCAGATGCAGCGGTCTGTGATCTACAAACTGTACGCAATGATGTTCCTGCAGTTCTTCATCTGGGGGGCGTGGTTGCCGCTCAGCTTCGACTTCTTCGGAAAAAATGGGCTCAACTTCGACGACTGGCAGACGTTCGGGCTCAACATCGCCTTTCCCGTGTCGGCAATTGTCGCCATGTTTTTCGCCAACCAATTCGTTGACAGGAATTTCTCGGCCGAGCGATTTCTGGCATTCAGCCACCTGATTGGTGGGCTGGCGATGCTTGGATTCGGCACCCTGTCTTGGATGACGTTTAGCAATGGACCGGCGGACGCGCCGAATTACTGGCTGTTCTTCGTCTGCATGGCAGTTCATTGCCTGTTCTATGTTCCAACCATCTCGGTGACTAACACCATCGCATTTGCGAGTATGACCGACCCACAAAAAGAATTCGGACCAGTTCGGCTGTGGGGCACGATTGGCTGGATCGCCGCCAGTTGGCCGTTCATTTTCATTCTGGCTGACTGGACCAAGATTCCGTCGATGCAAGCGGCTGGGGGATTTGTGAACTGGCTCGGCAACGCGCTCGGAACACCCTTGTCAGGCAATGAATTGAACAAGGGAATGTGCGCCGCATTCCTGACAGCGGGAATTGCATCACTGTTGCTCGCGGTATTGAGCCTAACGCTGCCTCATATCCCGCCGAAGCCAGCCAAAGATGAGGGGAATTCTCTGGCTTGGTTGGAAGCCATGAAGCTTCTCCGGCATCCGTTCCTGTTCGTGTTGTTTGTTGTGACTTTCATTGATGCCACCGTTCACGATGGGTTTTTCGTTTTTGCATTCACTTATCTCAAGGAGGTGGGAGTTCCATCCAACTGGATTACGCCCGCCATGACCGTGGGACAGATGGCCGAAATCGGGACGATGGCATTCCTGGGCTTGGTCCTGAAGAAGCTTGGCTGGCGGTACACAATGGTCCTCGGGATCCTCGGGCATACTGCTCGATTTGCCGTGTTCGCTCTTGTGCCGAATCCCTACTGTGCCGTCGCCGTCAATGTGCTGCACGGCGTCTGTTACGCTTTCTTCTTCGCAACGCTATACATCCTGGTCGACGAGGTGTTCCCGAAGGATGCGCGGACGAGCGCCCAGGGGCTGTTCAATTTCCTGATTCTCGGCTTGGGCCCCATCACCTCCCGCTTCCTCTGGCCGGCACTGCAGAACGTGTACACCAAAGACAAAGTTGTCGAGTACCAGACGCTGCTCCTTTATCCATCCGGCGCAGCCCTAGTGGCTGCCATACTGCTGTTGCTGTTCTTCCATCCGCCCAAGGGGAGCCTCGAAAACATCGGCTCCCACTCTGGGTGATCGGTTTTAGTGGACGGTGTTGCATTCAACATCGCAGACAAGCGCGGCCCGGCCTCAATGAAGCCGGGCCGCTGGCATTCTCGATCGAACGAATTGTGGTGGCGAACACCGACCGGCAAAGCCCCGTCGAGACCCGATCCTGATTCAGTTCGCGCTCCGGTGATTCAAGTCAGCGCTGTCCGGCGATTCACGTTCGCGCTGTGGAACGGAGTCCGTGAAAGGCATAGACTCTCCATACGCGACTCGTCTTCGGATTCCCCGTGCGTTGCGATCGGTCGTCGCCTGTTTGGTGCGGGGAATCCGGAGAATCGAGAGTCGAGCACAATTCCGTCCCCACGTTTGAATCGCAGGTCCGCCAT
This sequence comes from Schlesneria sp., assembly GCA_043732205.1. Taxonomy (GTDB): domain Bacteria; phylum Planctomycetota; class Planctomycetia; order Planctomycetales; family Planctomycetaceae; genus Schlesneria. Next base: position 2,829 of record JAYTIB010000838.1, read on the forward strand.
GTCGTTTCCCCGCATGATTCGAGTTCGTCAGAAGTTCGATGCCCACCGGGTTGCTGACATCTCTGCGGAAGTCCACTCGCAACTGGCTTCGCTCCAGTTGTCCAACCGGATTCGGGCGGGACAGACGGTCGCGATCACGGCCGGCAGCCGGGGGATAGCCCATATCGGTCAGATCATTCGTGCCGCGGTCGATCACGTGAAGAGTCTCGGTGGGACTCCGTTCATCGTCCCCGCGATGGGGAGTCACGGCGGCGGGACCGC
>JAYTIB010000839.1:0-8114 GCA_043732205.1 Schlesneria sp.
ACTCGGTCTACCAGTCACTGGGCCGGATTCGACGCAGCTTGATGGACTGCATTCAGCGTCGCTTGTCAAAAGGGGGAGTGCCGTGAGGCCGGACGAGACACTCATCGCTGAGATGACTCCGCTGTTGGAGGCGTTGTGCGAAGATCGTCTTGCGCCCGATGGGGCGGTGCGTCTGGAACGGTGCGTGCTGGCGTCACGGGAGGCCCGCTGGTACTACGTGTCCTATGTCGACCTGCATGGTTCACTCTATTGGAACGCCGCTGGAGCGGGATCGGCCGAGGCTCTCTCTTCCGAAGAAATTCCGGTCTGGTCAGAGCCAGTTCCAGCCGCTGCAGCGGCGATCCCCGCGTCACGACCTAATCGCCCGATGGTCGTGTCACGGCGCATGATCACGGCTTGGGTCGTTGCCGCATGTGCCTGCGTGGCCGTGATGGTGGGTTGGTCGCGGTTTCATTCCAACCCGACGCCCGAGAGCATTGTTCAACATTTGCCGCCCAGCCTTGGGACGGATCGTGGTCTTGAAGTTCCTCCGGTCCCTGGAGCGGTTCATCGCCAAGTCGGTCCCCCCATCGAGTTGGCGGCCAATGCCAATCAGCCTGGCTCTTCGACACAGGCGCAACTCAAGTCCACCGTCAATGCGATGGTTCCGGCACCTCCGGAACCGCGTCACGAGGATTTGGATTCCCGTGAAGTTGTCGCAGCGATCAATGCCAGCATTCGCACCGGCTGGGATGTGGCCGCCGTGCGGCCCTCTGCCGTCGCCGACGATGCGGAGTGGTTGCGACGTGTGTCACTCGATTTGTGGGGCCGGATTCCCACTGTGGATGAGGCCGAAACCTTCTTGGCGGACAAGCGTCCGAACAAGCGGTCGGAACTGGTGGAGCAGTTGCTGGACGACACCGAGTTCGCCCGCAATTTGACGACGGTTTGGACCAACCTGTTGGTGGGTCGGCGTGCGGAGCAGCGCGTGAATCGGCCGGCATTGCAAAAGTTTCTGCGGATGTCGTTCGCCGCCAACCGACCTTGGAACCAGATCGTTTATGACCTGGTGGCGGCTGAGGGAAACAATGCCGAGAACGGCGCGACCAACTTCCTGATCGCTCACCTGAACAACGACGCGCTGCCGGCAACGGCTGTGACCGCCCGAGTGTTCCTTGGCGAGCAGCTTCAGTGCAGCCAGTGTCACAACAACCCGTTCAACAAGTCGCAGCAATCCGCCTTCTGGGAAATGCACAGTTTCTTCAGTCAGACGGCATGCGTGCCGCGTCAGGCGGTGGACCCCAAGACCGGCCAGTCGCAATATTCGTACACTGAGCTTGTGACCAACACTGCGGGTGGTCCAATCTTCTATGAAACGCAAAATGGAGTGATGCGGGTCGCGTTTCCGCGATTCCACGGTGAAGCGATCGATCCCAGTCCCGAGACAAACCGCCGGGCGAAGCTGGCCCGTCTCATGACCGAGGGAGATCAGCCCCAACTGGCCGCGGCGTATGTCAATCGTGTTTGGGAGCACTTCTTCGGCCGGGGCTTCACGCCGTCGGCGGACGACATTGGTCCGCACAGTCCCGCCAGCCATCCCGAGTTGTTGGATCTGCTGGCCCGTCAATTCATCCGCAGTGGTTATGACACCAAACAACTGGTGCGCTGGATTTGCCAATCGGAGCCGTATCAGCTCACCAGCCGGTTCGGTGCGGACAACCGAAATGATGATCCCGTCGAAGGGCAGTTGCCGCTGTTCAGCCGCATGTACGTGAAGTCGATGTCGCCCGAACAGGTCTATGACTCGTTCGTGATTGCGACGAAGGCACATCAGGCCGGTGGAGTCGACTGGGAACAGGCCGAGTCTTCACGGCAACGGTGGTTGTCGCAGTTTGTCGTGGACTACAACACGGATGAGAACGAGGAGGCGATGGAGCTGGATGGAAACCTCGTCCAAGCTTTGACGCTGATGAACGGAAAGCTGGTCGAGAAGGCGTTGGAAACGACGCCCGGCACGTTCCTGGGCGAAGTCGTTCGACGGCGAGGCGACGAGAAGGAAAAGATCCGGGAACTCTGCCTGGCGGTCCTTTCCCGCCCGCCGACGGTGCCTGAATTGGCCAGCATGCGGAAGCTCGTGCGTCAGGACGTTGCGCAGATCGCTTCCCGCGGGACCAACCGCCAGGAGGCCGAAGTCGATGGATACCAAGACTTGCTCTGGGCGCTGCTGAACTCCAACGAGTTCTCGGTCGTGCATTGACCGGTGGTGGAGCGGGCCGTTGCGCGTCTGCGTTCTGGACACTCATTGCTGTCAGCCAACGGCAGGCCGGCGAATCCAGAGGTTCGACGCGAGGGGAGACGACACAGTCGCTTCGCAGGGGACTCCATCGCACGCACTCCCCCGCAGACGCTCCGGCGCTTTCCGGCTACTCCTTCGAACCTGACTGCGGCTCATCTTTGGCTGGCCGTGAGTTCAGGACTGTTCGTTCGACACTCCTGACGAATTCCCGGTCCAGCCCGTTCAGAAACTGGCGCGCTTTCACGGCGGTCGCGGGGAGTGAATCGGGCGAGGTCTTGAGGCCGTCCTTTTCGCAGACGAGCGCGAACGCCACGACCTTCTGTTTGGAAAAGTTGGAGTCAAACGGGGGCTTCCCGTAGGCGGCGACCAGCGGATCGAGCGATTGCCAGTCCTTCCAGCGGCTCAGATTTTCGATGACGTTGACCGCGATTCTCGGACGGTCGAGGAAGCGGCGCATCGCGGCCCGCACGCTGTCGCGGGGGACGCGATCCTGGCCGTAGTCCCAGAGAAACATCAGCGAATTGCGGAGCGCCAGCAAGTCATCGTCAGCCTTCGGATCTTCGAACTTGGCCGTCAGCAGTTTCTGCAATCCGCGTTCTCCGCGGAGCAGAATGTAGCCCGCCATCATGCCGTCGATGCCGAACCGGGGCTTGTCGGGGTCGGGCGATTTCATGATCAACCGTTCGAGGAACTCGGCGTCGCCGTCATCCCCACCGAGTCCGAGCATCATGCCGTACAGGCCCAGGCGGACCTGGATCTGAGGATCGTCGGACTCCAGCCACGCGCGCAACTTGGCCCGCGGCAGCTTGGGAGCGAGGGCCGCCACATCCTTGAACTGGGCCCGGCTGAACTCGGCATACGCATCGCTGCAGATTTCGGAATCGGGAAACTCCAAAAACTTGAGGTAGAACGCCAGGCGGTTGGGGGCTTCCGGAGGGGGGACGGCGCGAATGTAGGCGTAGAGGTATTCACCGGTCAGTGAGACCGGCTTCTCCCAGTTGATGGTCTCGCCGTCTTCGGTGCCAATCAGCAGGAACCGGTCTCCAAGTTTGCCGTCGCGACCAAATTCCCAGACGACTTTGTCCTTCTCATTGAATTTGCGCTTGGTCGAACGAAACGTGGTGACGACTTCAAACGTCGTGGACTCCTTGCCCACGATCTTTTCGTCCGATGTGAGTGAAACCCAATTCACTAGGAGAGCCACGTCACAACGGGCCAGTCGTTCGCTGAAGGGAGGATCGCTGGGGGCACAGAAGGGGCAGCCGGGGACCGCATCGACGCGCCCCGCAATCATCAGCATCGCAATGAATGCCCCGCAGCCCAGTATCCATTGCCGCATCCGTGGCATCGTCTTCTCCTTTATGTCATCGTCGAGGAGGTCACTGCCCCGGAACCGGGGGCGACGGCATCAAATACTTCAAGCGGTCGTGTGTGAGATGTTTGACCGAGCCGCGCCCGTCAGGAAGCGGCCTCTGGATACCGCTTCCTGACGGGCGCGGCTCGAACGGCAAACAACGCCACTCGGGCTGCGCGAGGTATAAAACCTACAACACCCCATCGCTGTTCCGCGTTTCCCCTGGCACCGGGTCAAACAAAATAAAAACGGTCCGACTCCCTGTTGAGATCGGCAGGTCTTGCGGTCCCAGTGTAATGCAAATCTTGCGTTTGGAGATGGAACAGCCCGCGTCATCCGGCACTTGCGACCGAACGACGCGGGCTGAAGTTCCTGCCTTCAATTTCCGACCGCCACGCGATCAATACCGGTAGTGTTCCGGCTTGAACGGGCCGGACACGGGCAGCCCGAGGTAGTCCGCCTGCTTCTGGGTCAGCTTGGAAAGCTTCACACCGATCGTGCCGAGGTGCAGCCGCGCGACTTCTTCATCCAGCGCCTTCGGCAGGCGATGCACGCCCAGCGGGTAATTCTCGGGCTCCGTCCACAGGGCGAGTTGTGCAAGGGTCTGGTTGGTGAAACTGTTGGACATCACGAACGACGGGTGACCGGTGGCACAGCCGAGATTCACCAGCCGCCCCTGGGCCAGCAGCAGCACGCTGCGACCGGTGTCGGCGAACGTGTACTTGTCGACCGCACCGACTTCCGCCGGCTTGATGTTCACCTTCTTGGCCTTGTCGGCGGTGACCTGGGCTTCCATCCAGGCGACGTCGATTTCGACGTCGAAGTGGCCGATGTTGCAGATGATCGCGTCGTTCTTCATCTTCACGATGTGCTCGGGGCGAATGATGTCGCAGCAGCCGGTCGTCGTCACGAAGATGTTCCCTTCGGAGACGGCGTCTTCCATCGTGGTGACTTCGAAGCCTTCCATCGCGGCCTGCAGGGCGCAGATCGGATCGATTTCGGTGACGATCACGCGGGCGCCGTAGCGCTGCATCGAGATCGCGCAGCCCTTGCCCACGTCACCGTAACCGGCCACGACAACAACCTTGCCGGCGAGCATCACGTCGGTGGCGCGTTTGATTCCGTCGGCCAGCGATTCGCGGCAGCCGTACAGGTTGTCGAACTTGCTCTTGGTCACCGAGTCGTTGACGTTGATCGACGGAATCTTCAGCTCGCCCCGTTCGTGCATCTGGACGAGTCGATGCACGCCGGTCGTCGTCTCTTCGCTGATCCCCTTGATTCCCGCGAGCAGTTGCGGGAACTTCGTGTGAACCATCGACGTGAGGTCTCCGCCGTCGTCGAGGATCATGTTTAGAGGCTGGCCGTCCGGGAAATACAGCGTCTGTTCGATGCACCAGTCGAACTCCTCGTTGGTCATCCCCTTCCAGGCGTAGACGGGCACGCCGGTCGCCGCGATCGCGGCGGCAGCCTGATCCTGCGTCGAGAAGATGTTGCAACTGCTCCAGGTGACGTCCGCCCCCAGCGCCGTCAGCGTTTCGATCAGGACGGCGGTCTGAATCGTCATGTGCAGGCAGCCGGCGATGCGGGCTCCGGCCAGCGGTTTGGAAGCGCCGTACTTCTTCCGCAGCGACATCAAGCCGGGCATTTCATTTTCGGCGATTTCAATTTCTTTGCGTCCCCATTCGGCGAGGGACATGTCCTTCACCTTGTAGGGGAGTTTCTTGTTCGTTGTCTGAGTCGCCTTGGGCAAAGTCGCCGTTGCCATTCCGATGATCCTCCTGAAGCCAAATGGGAACGATCGACGTGAGCGTTCCAAAACTCGTTGCATCGCGGTGCGGCCGGGCTGATCGTCGTCGTGGAAGCGCGGTCCGCGTGAAGCCGCAAGATTGTAGCGTCAGTGTCCGATGATGTCGCCCTCGCGGCGAAGATCTGACTCACCCGTACCGAACGACATTCGACAGCCGAATCGCATGACACCGCACGGGTTTTCGCCCACACGGTGAAACAATGGCTTCGTCGACACGCGGCGGACAATATGGCGGATTTCGAGGGGATCGCGTATCCTCTCGCCCCCACAGACATTGTTATTGCAAGGACTTGATGGATGCGAATTCGAGACATCTATGCCGGCGGGCGATTCGGCCTGTCGATTGAAATCTTTCCCCCCAAAACGCCGGAGGGGGACGATTCGCTGCGCCAAACCCTGCGCGAGCTGGCCCCGTTCAAACCAGCCTTCGTGTCGTGTACCTACGGCGCGATGGGCACGACCAGCAAGCGGACCATCGAGTGGTGCCAGGAGATCCAGAACGGCTGCGGCCTGCCCGCGACCGCTCACTTCACCTGCGTGGGCAGCACGCGCGAGCAGCTTGTCGAATGGTTGCAGTTCGCCTGGTCGGCCGGCATCCGCAACATCATGGCCTTGCGAGGAGACGCTCCCGCCGGACAGGCCGAGTTCTCGATGACCGAAGGGGGCCTGAAGCACGCCAACGAACTGGTGGCCCTCATCCGCGAGCGTTTCCCCGAGATGGGGATCGGCGTGGCAGGCTATCCCGAAAAGCATCCCGAAGCGCCGAGCCTTGATATCGATTTCCAGAACCTCGTCCGCAAGGTCCGGATCGGCGCGGATGCGGTCTACACGCAGTTGTTCTTCGACAACACGAACTTCTTCCGCTTTCGAGACCGCTTTCAGCGCGAACGGCTGAACGTTCCAATCGTCCCCGGCATCATGCCGATCACCGAGTTCGCCCGCATCCAGCGCATTACGGCCATGTGCGGCGCGGTTATCCCCGCGTCGCTGGCCTCGCGCCTCGAAGCCGTCAAAGACGACAAGCCGGCTCAGTACGAGATCGGCGTCAATTTCGCGATCACCCAATGCCGGGAACTGATCGACCAGGGCGTCCCCGGCATCCACTTCTACTGCCTCAACAAGAGCCACGCCTGCACGCGGATTCTGGAATCGCTGGGGTTGGCTGGAGCGAACGCAGCTTGAGAAACTATGAGAACAATTGATCTGCGAACTCAGCCCGCGACCTTGGAAGACGCGTTGGGAGTGGCGACGTCGGAAGTGGTCCGAATCGTCACGGCCACGGGCCGCGAGTTCATTTTGGAAGACGCCGATGCCTTCGAGCGCGAGGTCGCGACGCTCTGCAACAGCCAGACGTTCATGAACTTCCTGTCCGAACGGGCACAGCAAACAGAGCGACGTTCTCTGGCAGAAGTTGAATTGGAACTGAAGTAACTTGGGGACGGCGGCGGCCCAGCACAGAGGAGTTTTCCATGGAATCGATGACGATTACCCTGCCGAGCGAGTTGCGCGAGTTCGTCGAACAACAGATGGCTTCGCGGGGAATGACCTCACCGAGCGATTTCTTTGAGGAACTGCTCGATCACGAGCGGCAGTCGTTGGAACGAAAAGCCAAGTTGGAGGCCATGCTGCTGGAGGGGCTGGACGAAGGTTCCTCCGTCGAGTTCACCAAAGAATGGTGGCAACAGAAGCAACAGGCCTGGCTGGCCGAGGCTCAACCCGAGGCCACCCGATGACGAGAGGGATTCGGATTCAATCGCGGGCGGCCCCCGATTTGAGGGACCACTTCCTCTACTTGGCGCGACAAGACTCACGAGTCGCAACGCGGTTCGGCGATGCCATCGACGACAGCTTCCAGCGCCTTCTGGAAAACCCCGACCTCGGTTTCACGGATGAACTCACGCATCCCCGATTGCAGGACGTCAGGTGCTGGCCCGTGCGTGGCTTCTCCCAGCATGTGATCTACTACCGCTCGACCGTCGAAGGCATCGAAGTGCTGCGTGTGATGCACGGGTCGAGAGATGCTGAGAATCTGCTGTAATTGTCGAATCGCTTTCGTCTGTCGTGTCAAAGACGGACGACAGCCAAACACCTGCCCACTCGCCTTATGAGACGCCTGCCTACCATGCCGCCCCGCCCCACCGGTTACTTCGAACAGCTTCTCTCCGAACGCATCCTCGTCCTCGACGGCGCGATGGGGACGATGATTCAGCGGTTTGAACCGTCTGAAGAAACCTATCGCGGTGAGCGGTTCAGGTCGCATCCGATCGACCTCAAGAATGCGGGCGATGTGCTGGTGCTGACGCAGCCGCAGATCATTGCCGACATTCACCGGCAGTATCTCGCGGCCGGGGCCGACATCATTGAGACCGATTCGTTCAACGCGAACATCATCTCGATGGAAGAATTCGGGCTGGCCGAGTACACGCGCGAGATCAACGTCGCGGCGTCCAGGCTCGCGCGCGGCGTGTGTGATGAGTTCACGAAGTCGAACCCGAACAAACCGCGATTCGTCGCCGGAAGCATCGGCCCGACAAAAGTCATGCTGTCGTTCAACGCAGGAAAAGCGGGCTATCGGCCGGTGACGTTTGATCAAATGGTCGCGTCGTATTCCGAGCAGATTCGCGGGCTGATCGAGGGGGGCGCGGACATTCTGCTCCCCGAAACCTCGTTCGACACGC
>JAYTIB010000840.1:0-8113 GCA_043732205.1 Schlesneria sp.
AAGCTCGGCAGGCCCGACAGCGGAGACAGATCACTGTGATTGAGATCCTCGTGCGACATCGACTTCACGATCGCATACCGATCCGCCAACCGGGCCAGCCGCGGCAGATGCTCGCAGAGAATCGTGCCGGGAACCGCGGTCTGAATGGCACCAAACGCCCCGCGCACTTGCGATGGCGCTTCAGGGCGAGGATCCCACGTTTCCAACTGGCTTTGCCCGCCGCTGGCGACGACGACCAGCACCGACTTCGCGCGACCGAAGCCCGGACTCCTCTGTCGAACGGCGTTCTCCGAAGCTGTTCGCTCCGCGGCCACGGCCGATCGCTGGCGCACGATCTCGCCCAACAGGGCCAGCCCCGCGCCACCAATGCTCCGCAACCAGCCCCGCCGCCGCATCACGATTCGAAGACTCCCACCGAACTTGTGACCGCCTCAACTCAAACGTTTCCGTCCCCTTCAATCCCACGTCGGCAACATAACCGCCTGACGAAAAAGTCGTAGCACAGGCGGCTCGCCTGTGATTTGCACGAGGCAGACAAGCAAGCAGCCGGTACATCCCGTTGGTCCAGCCGCAGCCTCCCCCTCGCGCGGCCGACCCGATGCCGCCGGAGAAGGAGTGGGGGGCGGTCCCGCAGGTGGACCGAATCGACCATTGTGATTGAGGGAGGCAGAGCAATCCGCGCCGTACGATTCGAGATAGGCCGCACACGGGATATCTCGGAACAGATCAAGCGGTCGCAAGCCAACAATCACCGATTGACTTGCCTGCAAAACATCGGCATTCTCACGTCCACACCCGTACTTGGCATCGAACGGTCAATCCATGCTAGGCATCGCGGCTCACTAAACTGTTCGCCACTTTATGGAGGTTCATCATGAACGACCGAAAAATGACGCGACGAAAGGCTATGAAGGTTGGTGCGGTGGGCGTTCTCGCCGGTGGAGTCACTGGCTGCGGCGCGGTGGCACACGCGGGGCGCGTTGTCATCGGTGTCGCTTGGCCTTCGATCCAGAGGGTGGTCACGGCCCTCGTCCGGCGCAGCGGCAGCCTTATTGTCACTGCCATCGTCGCTGCAGTCGAGCGAACGTTGAATGCGACGCTGACGTCGGAACAGACTTCCTCCTTGGGAAGTGGCGGACTTTTGTACCTTCGGACGGAAGATGGAGTGGAACACAAGATTCCGTACACGATAGAATCGTAGCAGGGCGGCATGGCTGAGCGAGTTTACATCGAAACCACGGTGGTCAGCTACTTGATGGCACGGCCCAGCCGCGACGTGGTAATTGCCGGGCACCAGAAGGTGACTCACGAATGGTGGGATACTCGCAGGTTGAACTACGAGCTTTGTGTATCCCAGCTTGTTCTCGATGAGGCAGCGGCTGGTGATGCTCAAGCTGCCCACGACCGACACTTGGTGCTGCAGCCCATGCTGGTTCTCGAAACGACGCCGGAGGCATTGGAGTTGGCGAAGGCATTGCTACAAGCCGGAGCGTTGCCGGCGAAGGCGGCCAGTGACGCGCTGCACATCGCGATTGCGGCCACAAAGTCGGTTCCCTATCTGTTGACGTGGAATTGCCGCCACTTGGCTAATGCCGTGATGCGACCCGTGATCGAAACCGTTTGCAAAGCCAAGGGGTTTAAGGCTCCTATCATCTGTACGCCCGAGGAACTACTGGAGCCCAAGCCATGAACGACCCAATTGTCGACGAGGTTCGCCGGGTACGAGACGCTCACGCTGCGCGCTTCAACTATGATCTGGACGCCATTTTCCAAGACATCAAAGAACGAGAAAAGAAGAGCGGCCTTAAGTTCGTTCAAGGCGTGGCTCGGCAGCCCGTGCCGAACCAGACGATGCAGCCGACTGGGGCCGCTATTTCGGCTGCTCGTGACGTTCAGTCATTGCCGACGGCTGAGCTTTAACGTTCGGCGGCGTTCCGAGCTGCAACAACCAGCGACGTCACTTCGCGATCGTGGCCACTTCGGTTTGCTCTCCGAGTTCTTCATCGTCGACGGGGTAGTTGGCAAACTGGACCGTGTACCGCGACTGGAACCATTCGCGGATCGACGGAATGGCCCCCTCGTCGTAGGCGGGGCGGACATGCAACGTTGCTCCGTCGATCGAGCGTCGGACTTCGCCGTTCTCCACCAGGATCTCGCCCGCCTTCAGCACGTAGCGCGGCAACTCGAACATCCGCTCGATGTCGGCTTGCGGCGAATAGATCGTGATGTCCGCGTCGGCTCCCACACCGAGATGCCCCTTGCGGGTCAGTCCCAAGATTCGCGCCGGAGCCGCGCGGGTGATGATGGCGATTTCGTTCAACGTGTATTCGCGGGTCAGTTCGGGCAGCACGCAGCGCGAGCGGACTCCTTCCGGCAGGTGTGCCAAGACCTCGGCGCGGCGGGTGCGGTCCATCAGCAACGCGATGATCTGCGGATACGCCAGGAACGACGCCCCGTTGGGATGGTCGGTGCTCATCGCGATCCGCCACGGATCCTGCACGAGCAGATACCATTCGAGGCCGATCGCCCACTGCAGCGCATGGACCAGGCTCTTCTGTTTGTACTGGATCGGGACGATGCCGCAGCCCGCCTCCTGTTCGATGTCTCCGCTGAACCATTTGCCGCCGGTGACGCGATGCAGGTAGTAGCCCAGCGGTCCGTCGCCGGTCATCGAACAAGTGCGACCGAACATCACCTGGCCGACATCCACCGTCAGGTTCGGGTGCGAATTGACGTGGTCGGCCAGTTCGACCACCTTCGAACCAAACGTCCCCTGGTCGTCGGGATTCCCCGCGTAGCTGTGAAACTGAATGTGAGTCAGATGCCCGCGGTGTCCGTCGAGGGCGTGCATGGTGTCGAGCGTCGTCGACCAGTTGCCGGGCATCCCCAGGTTGTTGCAATGGACATGCAATGAATGCGGCAGGCCGAGTTCATCGACGGCGGTCGCCAGCCCCGCCAGGATCTGCCGCGGCGTGACATCGAAGTGGTCCACGACATCATCGATTCCGGAAACATTCCCCAGCCCGCGACTCTTCCAGACCTCAACGCCCCCCGGATTGACCGCCTTGATCGCGTAACCCTTCGTCGCATTGAGCAGCCAGCCGAGATAAGCCTTCACCAACTGCGGCTGCTTCGCCTTGAGTTGCTGCATCACATACTGGTTGTTGCCAGCCAGAACGAAGAAGCCCTTGTCGAGCAGCGGTATGTCGAGGAATTCTTCATGCGCATGCCGCGCTGCCAAGGGCGGGATCGCGGCATCAAACGCGGTCGTGTAGCCGAGCCCCGCGTACAGGTATCCCGTCGCGAATGTCGTCGGCACACTCCCCGCGATCCCCGAGCGGGTGACATCGGTCCGATGCAAGATCCGTCCGCGACGATGATCGTCGGGAAGCATCTTGCGCGCGGCGTTCACCTTGGGGCCGGCGATGTGGCAGTGCATGTCGACCCCGCCGGGCATCACGATCAAGCCGGTGGCGTCGAGCACCCGATCAGCCTTCGCGCCGGGATCGGCCGGTGCCGCGACAATCCGGCCGTGCTCGATCCACACGTCGCGCGCAACACCATCAACCCCGTTCGCGGGATCATGCAGAGTGCCGTTGCGGATGAGCAGCAGTGACATTGTGGACTTCAAGACGAACGCTGTGAGAGTCTCTTCTCAGTTGGCAATTTCAGTCCTTCGAAGTTTGCCGGACACCGTAGCTGAATTCGCAAGAATTCAGCCCGCTGTCGAAACTCACTGAACTCTTGCGAGTTCAGCTACGGCGCGAACTTGGAATTACTGAATTTGCAATTCCCCCCGCCAATCAATCGACGCGGAACATCAAATGAACGCGTCCCGAAAGCTCGTCATCCGCAGGGTCTCGCGGCTGGCAAACGGTTCGCCGTACTTCGCGCCGATGCTCCAACCCCAGTACCGCGCGCGATCGCGGATGTCGTCCAGCGCGGTCGGGTCTGACGATGACCGCGCGGTGACGAACTGGCTTTCGTAACAGGCGATCGACTGCATCTTCGCGTCGATCATGTCGCTGATGTCGAACACGAACGCCGGTTGGGGATGGATTCGCAGGTGAATGCTGAAGTAGTACAGCACGCGCGGTGGAAGATACGGTTCGCCGGGGATGTCGCTGCGTGAAAGCTTCGACCAGAACCGCGCGGCATCGACGAGGCTCGACGCGGCCAGATGATCCGGATGACTGTCCTCCCAATACGGAGCGAGGATCAGCTTCGGGCGCGTCATTCGAAACACGGCCGCCAGCGAACGGCGGGCTTCGAGCGTGTGTTCCAGAGACCGGTTGGGCAGGCCGAGGTTGTGTCGCCAGTCGAGCCCCAGGATCTTGGTGGACGCGGCGGTTTCCGCGGCACGAATCTCGGGGGAACCGCGCGGCGTCGGTTCGCCGGACGTCAGATCGAGCACTCCCACCCGCAGTTTCTGCCGCAGGCAGCACAGCAGCGTCCCCCCGACGCCGATTTCCGCATCGTCGGGATGGGTGGCAACTGCAAGCACATCAAGGGGTAAGCCTGGCGGGGTCATCGGAACTCACATTCCTCACAACGCACTGAACATCTCGACGCGACCGGGGCGATTTGGGATAAGCCCGCCGAGAGGTTGATCGACGACGCCGCCAATTGCAAGGCGATCGATTGCCGCCGGAAACTGGAAAGGATCGACATGCCACGCCGCCTCGTCGGAACCCTGTGTCTGCTCGCCGTCGCCTGCGGGGGACTGGCCGGCTGCGCGTCGACCGGGTTCGGATTGAAGCCGTTCAGCCGCAGCGCGCAATGGGAACCCGAAGTCGAGGACGCCAAGCCGAGCGACTGGCGCTCGGGGGTCTCCAACATGCGGAAAGACTCGGACAAGAAGAGCAATGAGGATCGACTGGACAAGCTGATTTGGTCAGACACGGCGCGCGACATCAACCGCAGCCTGGGTGGAAACCTCTGACCAGTTTTGCGCCCGCTCAAAGACACCGTGGCATGGGCTTCCAGCCTGTGACACCTCAATCAACGCGTGATTCCTCGACGAAAATGACAGGCTGGAAGCCTATTCCACGCAATCATTCGTCTTCTTCTTCGCCCTTTGTCGCCCGCTTGCGGACGGCCTTCTTGGCGGGCGCGGCTGATCCCGGATCGGCCTTCGTCGCGAAGATGCGGCGGATCGACTCCAGCAGGACTTCCATCGGGAACGGCTTCCGCAGGTAGTCCGCCACCCCGAGCATCTCGGCATAGGCCTTGTGGCGGCCACCCTCATTGGCGGTGATCATGATCACCGGCGGCGGCGTGTCGAGGGTCTTCAAAAACTCCAGCACGGGGAATCCACCCAGCCGCGGCATCATCATGTCGGTGATGACCAAGTCCGGCTTTTGCGTGCTGATCTGCCGCTGTCCTTCCGCGCCGTTTGGTGCCAGGAAGACACGGTAGCCGTTGTTCTGCAGGACGCCCTGCAGCATCGAGGCGATCTCGCGATCGTCGTCGATGATCAGGATCGTCTTTTGAACGGATTCAGTCGGTTCGGTCAGCATCGGTCTCTCCGCGGATCTCGGTCAGGTGAGCAGCAACGCGGGTATCGTAGGCCGCTGCCCCGCGACGTACAAGCAGCCTGATTGAGGCTCAATGCACTCGGGTGATCAGGGGTCGGGTGTACGGTTTTTCGGAATTGGCGGGATGACCGCGTCCTGTGCAAGGAGAGACTTTCTCCCGCCAATTTCGAAAAACCGCACACCCGACCCCGCGCTGCACACGCGCTATTTCAGCAGGATCGTTTGCTTCTCACTCGCGGCGACGGCCGCGGTCGTCAGAAAAAGAATTCCTTCCCGCTCCGCGACCACCATCGTGCCATCCGGACGGCCCGACGCGTACTTGCGAATGATTCGAAGCAGCACCTCTTTCGCAGGCGTGTCGGCCGTGGTGAAGTCCTGGGGCATGTTCTTCGTGTAGCCGCCGGCCTTCAAAGCGTCGCCGTTGATTTCAATGGTGACGCCCACTTCTTGAGCCACAAACGCGATGGCGTCTTGCAGCGGAATCCGTCGAAAATTGACGCTGATCTTCTTCCCGAGCTTTTCTCCCGCAGGCACCACCGCCGCCTTGACGGGAACCGTCGCCTTCTTGAGCGTGACGAGGTACTCGACGATGTCGGCCATCTCATCCTGCGACAGGAGCTTCGCGAGATCGGCGGGCATCAGTGAGATCGAGTTCTTCTGGCGTTCTTCGATGTCCTTGATGGCGATCGTGCGGACGAGGGCGTCGTTCCCCTTGAGGCTCAGTTTCTCGCCGTCTTCACTGACGACAAGTCCCGTTTGACTGGTGCCGTTGCTGAGGACGATCGTCCACGCCTCGTAGTTGTGGCTGATCCCTGCGCTGGGGAAGACGATCGATTCAAACATCGCCTGACGGCTGAGCTTCGCGCCGATCTCAGAGAGGTTCGGGCCGACATCCTTCCCCTCGCCGTTGACGACGTGGCAGGTGGCGCACTTGCCGGTTGTGGCATACAGCTTCTGTCCGTTGCCGGCGTTCCCCTTGAGCTTGGCGAGTTCGTCGAGCGGCGGCAGCGGCTTCGCGTCCTTGCCGGCCGGGGCCGGAAAGAGCTTCGCGACGAGTGTCTTCTGCGCGGCATCGAGCGGTGCGGCTTGCAGCGCGGCGGACAGCGCCGGAGCGAACGTGTCGTCAAACGCCTTCGATTCGGCGAGCTTCAGGACTTCGGTAGCTCCGGCCTTGCTGCGCGCGGCCCCCTTGATCGCCTGCCGACGAAGATCGGCCGGGGCTTTGTCATTCTTCACGACGGGCAGCAACAGCGGCGACGCGTTGGCATCGCCCGAGTTCGACAGCGCGGTGGCGGTGGCCAGCGCGACGCGGCCTTTGTCCTTGTCGGAGGCCAGCGCCGCCGAGAGCAGCTCGTTGGCCTTCTTATCGAGCAGCACCTTCACGGCGTCGATGCCGATCTGGTCGTCGGGCTTCGCCTGCGCGAGGGCCAACAATTCGGGGAACCGATCCGTCACGTTGAACTTCTCGACCAGCGCGATGAACTGCGGATCGCCCTTCAGCCCGTCGAGGACTCGATTCAACGCCACCTTCTGCGCGGGATTCTTCGTGACATCAAACCCCTTCAACCGCGAGATCGCTTCCGTGTTGACGAACTTCGTCTTGGCCGCGTCCCCGAAACTGCCGAACGCGAGTTGAATCAGCGTGTCGTCCTTCTCGGAACCCGTGAGGAAATCGAAAGCGCGGAGATATCGCGGGCAATCTTCGGCGGTCGTCGATGATTCGGCGATGACTTTCGCGAGCAGTCCGGGAGTCTGCTTGCTGCGTGAACGCCAGATGATGTCGCGTCCTGCGGTAGTCTCCCATTTGTCATTGATGAGCTGCATCCAGGCATTGAGACAGGCATCCCAATCTGCACCGGCACCGATGCCCAGGGCTTCCAGATACCAACGGTCCCTGCCGTCGTGC
Source organism: Schlesneria sp. (assembly GCA_043732205.1). Lineage (GTDB taxonomy): Bacteria > Planctomycetota > Planctomycetia > Planctomycetales > Planctomycetaceae > Schlesneria. Next base: position 7,444 of record JAYTIB010000840.1, read on the forward strand.
CGCGTCGCGAGCTCCGCCCAGAAGCGCGGCTTCAATGACGACTTGGAATGTCGCAGAAAGACGCAGACTTCACGCAGGACCGCGGGCGACAACGGTTTGCTGGTGAGCACATCGCGCAACTGCGATCGAACCACCATCTCTTCGAACGAGACCACCAATCGCTGCTCGCCGACGGCGGTTTCAACGCTGACGTTGGCCAGTCCGTCATCGACCAGTTCTCGTGCCGCCCGCACAGCGGCGATTCGAATATCGGAATTCGTATCCTGCAAAGCCTTCGAGACGTACACCAGTCCCTTTTCCTTGAGGAGGCTCAGCAGCCACAACGCCCGTGCCCGGTGATGCGGCTTGGGCTCCAACTCAAATGTCTGCTTCAGTGCGGTTTCCGCCTTCGCACCCATCTCGTACAGCGCCGTCCAAGCGAGATACCGCGTGGCCTCGTTCGGACTCTTCAGCGCGGTGATCGCGCCCTCGACGGTGCTGACATCGACCTTCGGGAATTTGTACGGCGTCTTCGGCGGAGCGACTCGGAACAGACGGCCTCGGTCGGCGTCGCCCATGCGGTGGCCTCCCACGCCGGGGTCGTACCAGTCGGCCACGAACAGCGAACCGTCCGGAGCGACGCAGACGTCCGACGGGCGGAACCAGTTGTCGCGGGCACCGGTCAGGATGT
>JAYTIB010000841.1:0-3084 GCA_043732205.1 Schlesneria sp.
CAGTTGCACTCGAACAAGCAGCCGCAGGAGGTCCAGTGGAAGAACCTCAAGCTGGAAACATTCCCCGAGGACAAGCTGCTGACGGTGAAGGCCGACGCCACGAAGTAGGCACATCCGGATTGAGGGGGTGCAGAACAACATTTGTCCCCTTGCTGCGGAATTGCTGTTCCGCACCCGGATTGAGGGACCACTCGGAGCTGGGGCTGACACGGCCCCGGCTCCGGTTAGAATGAGCCGCCATGACACAACTTCTCGAACAACTGCTCGACGAACCAACGCTGCCGGAGACGGTGGAGGCGCTGACGGTCCATTTGGCGGAGGAACGCCAGCTTCGGGACCGTTTCTATGACGACGTTCAGCCCGATCAAAAGGCTGAATTCATCAACGGGGAATTCATCATGCACTCACCGGCACTCAACCGGCATCTTGCCGTGAGCAAGAGATTGACAGCCCTGTTGGATGCGTTCGTCGAGACTCATCACCTGGGACTGGTCCAGACCGAGAAGGCGCTGTGCGTCTTTCCACGTAACGATTACGAGCCGGATGTCGTCTTCTTCGGCGTCGCGAAGGCCGCGGGGCTGACGCCCGACACGCTGAAGTTTCCGATCCCCGACTTCGTGTGCGAGGTCTTGTCCGACAGCACCGAGGCTCGGGACCGGGGGATCAAGTTCCGCGACTTCGCGGCCCACGGCGTCGCGGAATACTGGATCATCGACCCGGATGATGAGGTGCTCGAACAGTACATCCTGCGCGGTGAGACCTATGAACTGCGGCTGAAATCAGGCAGCGGCGAGGTCGCCAGCCACGCGGTCCCCGGCTTCTTCATCCCGATCCGCGCGCTGTTCGATGTCGAAGAACATCTGCGATCGCTGCGCCGCCTGCTCGGCCCGTGAGGCTTCTCGACTCATTGAGAACTGCACTGCGAGCGGCTGCGCGAAGTGCAAGTTCCTGTCCCCTCGCCCCGGCTCTGCGGGGAGAGGGTTAGGGTGAGGGGTTCTTCGGTGCGGCGGCAAATGTCGCCAACCTTGGACGCGCATTCCAAAAAAACGTATCAGCCACCGCTTCGACTTCGTCGCGCCGGACAAGGCCCTGAGCATGAGCTGTTCTTGCAGTCCACCGCTGGCGCGGACCCCAAAGGTAAAGCCACGGAGTTGGCGATTCGGGATCGCGGCGGTCCAACACTGCCAGCCACACTCCGACGTGAAACCTGTTCTGCGGATAGATTGGGGCGTTCAACTCGTTGAGTGACCATCCCGCCAGATCGATTTTGACGTTTGCGAATACAAAGAGTCCAGATTCGATTTGGGCATGCACAATGATGAAATGAGGTCGTAGCGGTTCGGGCAGTTCACTGACATTTGTGGCACCATTCAATGAGACCTCAAACAAATCGGTTCTCGCCGAATACACCGCCCACGCGAGCCAGTGGTCGCAGTAGCCGAACGGCGCCAAGACCGGCCAAGTCATCGCGGCGACAATGACTCCCAGCGCGAGGCGATTCGGTCGCGACCTCGGCCACGTCAAGAGGTCGCACAACCAGGAGCGAACGTGGACGAGGACGGTATCGCCGGAGGGCGGTTGCGAGGCGGGGGCCTCTCGAAACAGCAGCCAGTTCTGCACGATGAAGAAGGCGTTCCAGAGCAGCACACCGAGTGAATGATTCAATCCGAACGGACCAAGAGCGGCGAGGAGTACGACGTGCATGATCGTTGCCGTCCACAGTCCAAGCCATCGCGCGCGGGGCCACGCGAACAGCACGGCCACACTCATCTCACCGAGAGCGATGCCGAGGGAGCCGCAGATGTCGAGAGCCCCCGTCCAACGATTCGGCATCCCGCGCAGGCCCATTGCCTGCTTGAGTCCTCCCAACAGGGCCGGTCCCTGTTCGTGGCAGAATGTGTAGTCGAGTTTCGACACGGCGGACCAGAAGTAGATGCCGATCACCAGCCACCGCCAGCCGCGCCGCGCGGTCGAGTCGTCGGCCAGCGAGAGCAGGATCGCCAGCAGGAAGAACTGCCAGGCCCACGGTTGCAGGCGGTGCTGGTCGAGGACGAAGAACCCCGCGAGCGATATCGCGAGTCCGGCACTTGCGACTCGACCCGCGCGGCCACGGCGTGCCACGACGAGCAGGGCGACGGACGAGGCCACGAGGACCGCGAGGCAGACCCAGTCGAACCAGCCCGGCCAGTCGCAGGCGGCGCGGATCAATGGCACCTGCGGGAACACAGACTGGGGCGTCCACAGCTTCCAGGTCACAGCCACGAGTGCCAATTGTCCCAGAGCCAGCAGTCGTGTCAGACCCGTCATGGATGATCGGGGTTCGATCGGCTGCGGCGCGGCGGGGGCAATGGCATGTTCCACGGCGGTCCAAGACGTTCAGTGTGAGAATCAAACGGCGAGACGGTCGGATGTCTGACGTTCGCCGGTTTTCGAACCCAGGTCTCGTTCCAGTTGGGCGAGCAGATCGTCGAGCTTGGATCTCTCCGGCTCTGTCAATTCACCGGCACCAAAGCGGACGCGATAGAACAAGTCTCCGATCGATTGCAGTCCGCCGCGGAGAGCCGAGTCTGACAACCGGCCGGAGAGATCCGCAGCCATTTGCCGCACGAATTCTCGCTGCGTTTGGGCCATCTGCCGGGTTCTTCCGTGCGACTGCATCAAGCGCACAAACCGTTCATAGAACTCGACCCGCTGCCGCTGCGCTGCCGCCGGATCAACGGACTTCGTGCTCCACATCCAAGTCCAAAGGGGGCGAAACCAGACCGACTTTCGGCGCAACAGCCAGAGCAACCCAGCCAGCGACGATAAGACGATGACACCGGGAACGGTCAGCCAGTTCCGTGGATCGAACGCGAAGGCCAGGACACTGGTCAGGGTGGTCCGTGGCGAGGCCCAGAAGTCCCGCAGGAATTGCACGACCGAGTCAAACATCTCGCGCATCGGTTGGTAGATGTTGGACTCCTGGCGTTCGTAGGAGATGTCCAAGACGTTGGACTCCCAAATCCCCGCCAGCTTCGCGGTCATGATCGTCCAGAGGTTGCGCTTCGATCCGATCGCGGTCACGCTTTCCGCGCGTCCGTCTTC
>JAYTIB010000842.1:0-8110 GCA_043732205.1 Schlesneria sp.
AACGCCTACACCCAACACCTCTTCAACTTCAATCAATCCACTGGCCACTCACACCAACCGCCATCTGAAAACCACATCCCGGAACGCCGGTTACACCCCCAGCAATTCCGGGTGCGACGGAGCGTCTCCCAGCCGACCGAAGTTGATCGGAGTCGTCACCAGCGGCCGAGCGAAGTGCCAGCCCCAGACGCGATTCACGATGACTCGCGCGGCGAGCGATGCTGAGTCGCGAACGATCGCCTCTGCCAGCTCACGTCGCCCGCTCCCCTGTTGATACGGCTGCGCATCGCGGGGAGACAGCACTTCAAGAAATCGACGCGGGACCATCGGGCCGGGGTTTGCCGGGTTGCCTCGGACGAAGACCGGCAGATCGCGCGGACGACCCTGTTGGTAATCGAGCAGCGTCCACGCGGGATCGTCTCCGTTGATCCACACGCCAGCGTCGCGCACGCCGGTCGCGATCGGTCCCTCGAAGAGTTTTGTTTCCTTCAACGCTTTCAACGCGGCTTCCCAGCGAGTCACCTCGACGTCGAACGGAGCGACATCGACTCCCTCCGCTTTCGGTGTCTTGCGATTCTTCTTGGCGTAGTCGAAACGCAATTCGACATCGATGATCTGCCGCTGCACTTCGGTCAGAGCGGCGGCCTCTTCGGGACTCGTTTCCACGAGCGGCCATTCGACCAACTGCGTGCTGGCCATGACTCCGGCGAGCGCGTAGTAGTCGTCGGTTTTGATCGGATCGAACTTGTGGTCGTGACAGCGAGCACCCGCGACGGTCAGTCCCAGAAAGCTGCGCGTGACCGTCTCGAGCCGCTCGTCCCATTCGTCGGCGACGATCACCGAGATCACGTCGGCCGCGAGCTTCGGCTCCTTGTGATAGACCGGCGACAGACCGAGGAACCCCAGCGCCACCAATTCCGACCGAGGCACATCCAACAAATCAGCCGCGAGTTGACGGCGAACAAACTCGTTGTAAGGCAAGTCGTTGTTCAACGCCTGAATGACCCAATCGCGGTAGTGAAACGGAAAGCGTGGCGGCTTGCAGGTCGCCTCGGATGTCGGCTGGTCCTGGGCATAGCGAGCCACGTCGAGCCAATGTCGTCCCCATCGTTCACCGTAATGCGGAGACGCCAAGTAACGCTCAACGAGTTGCTCGTAAGCGTCCGGCGATTGGTCAGCCACGAACGCTTCCGTCTCAGCAAACGTCGGCGGCACGCCCAGCAAGTCGAACGAGAGCCGCCGAATCAGCGTCCGTCCGTCGGTCGGCTTCGGGCGCGGGGCGCATCTGCTGACGATCAAGTTGCTCGCGCACGAACGAGTCGATCTTCCGCCGCGGCCAACTCGGATCAGAGACCTGCGGTGCCGGCAGCGTGTGAACCGGCTGGAATGACCAGAACCCGCGCCCCTGCTCAACATCCACCGCACGAGGCTTCGCGGCGACCGTTATCGAATCAGCCGGGAACGCTGCCCCGCGCGCGATCCACTCCCGAAAATCGGCAATGACGCGATCAGGCAGTTTGCTATCGGGAGGCATCTCCGACACCACGCCGGACCAAGAGAGGGCCTTGATCAGCAGACTCTCGTCCGGCTTACTCGGCACGATTGCGGTCCCGGAGTCACCGCCATCGAACACGCCCGGTCGACGATCAAGTCGCAGTCCCCCCTTCGGTTTCGCCGTCTCGGACGAATGACATTTGTAACACCGCTCGACCAATACCGGCCGGATCTTCTTCTCGAAGAACTCCAGCCCATCGTCAGCAGCCGACGCTAACCCGGCGATCAAAACCACCAAGAGGATCAGGCCGATCCACCGAACTCCGAGCCGCACAGACGCATGAAACCTCGGTATCAACACGGTCACTCCTACTCGCAGTCCACTCGTGTTCCGGCAATTCGATCCGCCGGGACAACGGAAGCGACAACATCCTATCTCGTCGCGACGAACTCGCGAGCCAGCATCCGCACTCGATGTCAGCGAGCGGGATTTCGCAAATCTCCGCCCGCGCGCCGGAGCACCTCGGAAAACGGCACCTTTTCAAAAACGCCGAAGAGGGCATGCGAGCCAAGTCGGGCGCGGCCGAGCTTCGGGGATGACAGGCCGCAGAGGAATCGGACGAAGGCGCGCGAGTCGCTGAAGAGATCGAGTTTCGTCGCTCGGAACGCAAGGGCCTCTTGCCAACGCCGGTCGTCGATCGGCGATGCGCGGCGCGGTAACAGTTGAGTCGCCTTCCCGTCGAGACAGTGCGAGCAGTGGCCGCACGGAGTGGGAAGCGGTTCTCCGAAATGCGCTCCGAGATGCGAGACTTGGCAGCCGTCGTGTTCGACGAGTTCGAGAACTTCGTTGAGGCGGGCGATCTCACGGGCTTCGCGGAGCAACGCTTTCTCATGCAGCTCGGTGGCAAGGGCCGTCAGGTCGGCCGGGGACTTGAGTCTTCGATAGCGGCTCCGAACTCCTGCGACCTTCAGTTCGAGCCACTGCTTCTCGGCGCAATAGTCGAGTGCTCGGACGAAGCGATCTCGCGGCTGGTCGAGCGCGGTCGCGGCGCTCGCGATGTCCAGCGAGAACCAGATTGCGGCTTTCGTCGCTTGGCAGAACAGACGCCGCAAAAAATCCTGCCGCTCACCTTCAAACTGCGCGAGGATCTCTGCCGACGGCACCAGCGGTTTGAATTGGTACTCGGCATAGAACGGCGTCCCCTCTTCCAGGTAGCCGTCGAGTTCCAAGTACGTCAGCAACGTGCGGACGACGATCTGCTTGATGTCATGCCGAAACGACAAGTCATACAGCGACACGTCAAAGGCGTCCCCCAACTGCAAGACCTCGCGGACGAGACTGCTCACCGAAGCGAACGACGGCGTGTCGCCAAACACAAAATTCTCCAGCGTGTTGATGTCGTCCGAGCAGGCCAGTAATTCGCAGAGGGCCGCCGCTCCATCGCGTCCCGCGCGGCCAATTTCTTGCGAGTAGTTTTCCAAGCTCTTCGGCAAGTTGTAGTGATACACGTAGCGAATGTTGGCCTTGTCGATCCCCATGCCGAACGCGATCGTCGCCACCACGATGGCCCGATCCGAACCGGCGAACCAGTCCTGCACGGCGGCACGGTCTTCGTCCTTCATACCGGCGTGATAAGCCTTGGCATCGAAGCCGCGCCGAGCCAGTCGATCGGCCACTTGTTCGGCGGTCCGTTGCAGCGTGACGTAAACAATCGTCGGCCCGCGTTCATGCCGAGTCAGTCGATCGAGCAGCGCCGCATCTTGTTCGCTGCCAGAAACCGGCGTGATCCGTAGGGAAAGATTCGGCCGATAGAACCCCGTCCGCACCGCATGCGCCGGCTCGATCTGAAACTGTCGGCAGATGTCTTCCAAGACTTCCGGCGTCGCGGTGGCGGTCAAAGCGAACAACCGTTCGGCGCGGCACTCGCGGGCAAACCGCGTCAGCTTGAGATAGTCCGGCCGAAAGTTGTGCCCCCATTCCGAAATGCAATGCGCCTCATCGACAGCGAACAGCGACACGCGGACTCGCTGGATCGCCTCGCGAAAGCGTTCGTTGTTGAACCGCTCCGGCGCGACATACAGCAAGCGGAGTTGTTCGGTTCGCAGCGCCGTCATCACGGCCGCGGACTCGTCGGCGGTGAGCGTCGAATCCAGCCGCTCCGCCGCGATGCCCAGTCGCTTGAGCTTGTCGATTTGATCCTTCATCAACGCAATGAGCGGCGAGACGACGACCGTCAGTCCCGGCAACAACAGCGCCGGCAACTGATAGCACAGCGACTTGCCGCTCCCCGTCGGAAACACCGCCGCCGCCGAATGCCCGGCCAGCAGATGCTCGATCACCGCCTCCTGGCCAGGACGGAATGTCTCGAACCCAAACGTGGAGCAAAGGATCTCTATCGGCGACTGTGATGACGGCATCTGTGGAGACTCCTACACGTTGTTATCGGTGAAGGTGTTGTTGTTTCTGCAAGTTGAAATCGGGTTCCATGTCAGGGGTCAGGCTGGTGCGCAACAAATCCCGGAAGAACACAAAGTGCCCTCAAGACCAAGTTTTCATCTGCCCAGGTCCGCCCCAGACCCGCAATCGACCCGATGATATCAACGCGACTCGCCACGCATTGAACGCCGGGTGACTTTTTGGCGTTAGTTGCTGGCGGTGAGTGGTGAGAGCGTGTGAATCTTTCAAGTTCAATGGCGGTCCAGCACACGATGTCGAGTTGGCTTTAGCCGACGCGGGACGACATCTTGCGAGGGTTGAAACCCACGCTACTTCTTTGGCGGTACTTGGCCATCGACGGCGACCTCGCGAATCACCAGCTTGGCCTGCTGGTAGTCCCGGCTGCCCACGAGATCCAGCACCTCCGGCAGGTACGCGAACTTCATCTCGTCGAGATTCTCTTTCAGGTACAGGTTGGCAAAGAACTCGTCGTGGTTCGGTAAGAGGACCACGCCGTGGTTGGTCACGGTGTCGATCTTGCGGTTGATCGCCGCCACCAACGCCTGAATGGCATCGCGGCGGAGGGCGAGTTCCGCCGTCATCCGCTTCTCGACCCATTCCCGGTTCGCATCGGCGGGCGCGTCGACCATTCCTTCGATCCGGCCCAACTTCTTGACCAGGTGCTTCCCAAGCAGCACCAGACGCGGGTGCAGGCCGACGCGGACATGCTCCAACTCATGTTTCGCCAACCCCTTCTCATACCACCGGTCAGACTCCAGGTACTTGGGCAACAACATGCGATGTTTGATGGGGACGTCGATCTTGGTGTACGTCGGGACAATGACCGCCGCTCCCGGACGCACCACCACCTTCTTCTTGTTCTTGTCCTTGCTCTTGGGTTGGGGGAATTCCACCTGATAGTCGTAGCGGTACTCCAACCGGAATTCAAAATCAGTCCAGCCTGGGAACGGCTTGGGAGGTTTCGCCGGATCGTAGAATTCGACGGTCAACCGACCATCGGCGATCTGCTCCTTGACCCACGCCCCGACAGCGGCGGCCGAGGGTTCGTCGGCACACAGGCGCAGAGCCGTGCCGCCGTTCAGCAGCACGGCGACGCTGGACAACATCGCAAATACCAGCCGGCGATTGCTTCGCATGAATCCCCTTGTGTACCGATGAGCGAGTGTCGAATCTTAGTTGGTTCGAGCGTCACAGAACGCTTCGCTTGCGCCGGCGGGTCGCCGAACGGCAGATCGCCATTTGTGGAGAACGATTCGCCACATCCTGGCCGCGAACGACAATACCGACAGGGTTGATTCCTCACAAATCCAAACCAATGCGGCGAAGTGGTCTCGCTGCCGGATGGCATGCCCCAGTGACGATGTCCGAACTCCGGGCCGCCGGTCATTTTCCCGCCGGTTGCAGCAGCTTCAATTCCCCCAGCCAGGCCAGCGATTGTTCCTGCCACGCATCCCACATCGGACCCTTGTAGCCGTTCAGTCCGTGTCCGCCCGACGCGAGTTCCAAGTATTTGCCGGGAACCTTGTGAGCCAGCAGTGCCGCGTAAAACATCTGCGCGTTCTCGGGCACGACCACCGTGTCGTCCTTGGCATGCGCCAGAAACGTCGGTGGGGTCTTGGCGGTGACTTGCTTCTCGTTCGAATACAGCTCAATCAGTTTCGCCGACGGATCCGGGCCGAGCAGATTCCGCCGTGAACCCTGGTGCGTCTTGTCACCCATCGTGATCACGGGATAGATCAGGATGGCGAAGTCGGGCCGGCAACCGACCCGCGCGATGGGGTCGGCAGCCTTGGGATCGCCATCATCGAAGTGCGTCGCGGCGGTCGAGGCGAGATGCCCGCCGGCGGAGAAGCCCATGATGCCGACGCGCGCGGGATCAATCCCCCACTCCTTCGCCCGCGATCGAACCGTGCGAATCGCCCGCTGAGCATCGAGCAGCGGCACCAATGTGCGACCGGCCGGCAGACGGTATTCCAACACCACGCCCGCAATGCCGTGCCGGTTCAACCACGCGGCGATGCCGTGCCCCTCGGCTCCGGTGACCAGTCCGCCATATCCGCCGCCGGGACAAATCACGACCGCCGCGCCGTTGGGTTTGGCAGCCTTGTGGACGGTGATGAAAACGCCCGTCTCCTGATTTTGACCGTCACCGATCGGCGCACGACCACTCCAGATCTCCACGCGCGAATCCGGCACCCGCTCGACTTCCGTCGCATCCTGAGCCAGAGCGGTCGCTCCCTGAAACATCAACACCGTCACCAGAATCCAGCGGAAATTGCCAACCATCGTTGTCGTCTCCAATCAGTTGTTGAGGAACAAAGAATCGATCTGGGGCTCGGCCCGCGAGGTCTGGCGGGACCGGATCGTCTTGCTTGTGGCTGCTTCGCAGCGTGGTCGCGTCACAGTTTTACCGCTGTGGAACAACAACCGCACTTTGATCAGCCGGCAATTCGCTCAAGCGGGGTTACTGACTCATGACGTTTCACCTCGCGATTGTGAATCCGCCGGCACGGCCGGCCAGTTTGTCGTGTCGGGTTCCCACAGGAAAGCGTTCGGCGAATTGTCGTCTCCAGCATCGCGAGGAAATCGGACCGCAGTCCATTGGATCAGACAAACCCCCAACATCCTTCCGTCATGGTCACGTCTGCGGCTGGCAGATAGCCTTGCAATTCGATGCGTTACAACAGGGCCAATCCATGTCTGCTGCGACTCCCGAGGACTCTGAGTGGCTTGCTCGGAAGAAGTTGATCGACCCACAACTGACGGCGTGGGGCTGGAAGATCATTTCTTGGACGACGGCCCAGCAGAAGCCGATGGCGGAGTTGTCGGGCTGCGCCATCGAAGAGTTCCCCACCGAGGCCGGTCAGGCGGATTACGCTCTATTCGTTGATGGCTCGATTCTTGGGATCGTGGAAGCGAAGAAGCTCACGCTCGGACCACAGGGAGTTCTTCCGCAGGCCGAACGGTACTCGAAAGGTGTGACGGACAGCCCGTTCAACTTCCGGGGCTACCGCGTCCCGTTTCTGTACGCCACGAATGGTGAAGTCATCTGGTTTCACGACGTGCGCGAGCCGCTCGCCATGTCGCGCCTCATCGCCAGGTTCCATACACCGGACGCACTGAGAGAATTGCTTGGCCGGGACTTCGCCAAGGCGTGCGAATGGTTCACCAGCACGCCCAACGATCAACCGAAGTTGCGGCCGTACCAGAAGGCTGCCAACGCCGCGACCGAGCAGGCCATTGCCGATCAGAAGCGGCAAATGCTCATCGCGATGGCCACGGGCACCGGCAAGACCTTCACGCTGGTCAATCAGTGTTACCGGCTGCTGAAGTCACAGCAGGCGCGGCGGATTCTGTTTCTGGTGGACCGTCGGGCACTGGCCGCCCAAGGCGTGCGAGCCTTCTCGGTGTTTGAGCCGGAGCCGTACCTCAAGTTCGACAAGCTCTACGAGGTCTGCGGTCATTCTGCTAGAGTCAGGCCCGTGCATGTCAGTCCGAAATGGTCAACGTAGCTGAGTAGCCAATGCAAACTCTCGACGCACTTGGATATTCCCGCTCGAAGCGGTTCTACGGCCCTGAGCGAGTCGATGATTTGCCAGCCAACGAACTGGCGTTTGCGCTGCGCCTTGCTTCAACCGAATGTTTGAAGTTGGGGGCTGGTGCGGACGCCGTTCGATTCGAGGGAGCCTACGTTCTGCAGAAAGAGCCGCGGACTCCGGCTGTGCCTGTCGTCTACGTCGTGCGAGTTGAATCGGAGACTGCCGCCAGACGCGTTCACCAGTTCGTCTGGAACCAGAATCAAACTCCGTTCCTGATCGTCGAGTCACCCGCGACGATTCGCGTCTATCCCGGATTCGCGTTTCACCGCGATGGCGACCATCCACTCGTGACCGTGGCACAAGGGGCGGCGGATGTTCTGGAGAAGCTCGCCGCCTTCCGCGCGGAATCAATCGACGACGGCACATTGTGGAGCAAGTGGGCGCATGCGGTTGATCCGTCGCAGCGAGTTGATGAATCACTGCTTCGAGACCTCGAAGCCCTCGACGAGCGGCTGCAAAAAGACGGAGTTGATCGCGCCGCCTCGCACGGTCTGATCGGCAAGTTCGTTTATCTTCGATACCTTCGAGATCGTGGCATCTTGTCGGACAAGAAGTTGGC
>JAYTIB010000843.1:0-8103 GCA_043732205.1 Schlesneria sp.
GGCCCGTCTGCAACTCGAAGCACGTCAGGCCGTATTGCTTGTCGAGCAGATAGACGTGGCCGTCGCGATAGAGCGGCTGCGACATGATGCCGCGCAGGAATCGGTTCTCCTCCCACGCGAGCTTGGCGTTCGTCGGGGTGTCGCCGAGGCGAATCGCCTTCGAGCCGTGCCAGTAGCCGGCGACGAAGATCATCCCGTCGTGAGCGATCGGCTTGGCGATGGAGACGCCGTAGGTGATCTCATACGGGAACGACCACAGGAGTTTGCCGGTGCGGGCTTCGAGGCTGCGGATGTGGCTGGGAGTCCAGCAGACGAGTTCGTCCTGGTCGTGGGCGCGGACGAGGATCGGGGTCGAGTAACCCGCTTCATCGGGCAGGCTGCGCCAGACTTCTTTCCCCGTGAGTCGCTCGACGGCGACGACGCCCGAGTTCTTCTCGCCCCCCGGTTGCAGGATCAGCCAGTCGATGTCGCGGGGTGTCGAACGATCCGTAGGATGGACGCCCCGTCCGTCCTGTGGTGCTTGTTCGCGGACGGACGGGGCGTCCATCCTACGGGTCTCAGCGGGACGATAAACGACCGGCGAACCGGCGAAGCCCCACATCGGCAATCGACCCGCGAAATCGTCGAGATAGTTTTTCTTCCAGACCACCTCGCCCGTCTTCGCATTGAGACAACGAAGGTCTCCCAACGCACCGACGGTATGGACGAGTCCGCCGTGAATCGTGGGGGCCGCGCGCGGACCGTTGCCATAGTCGAGCTTGCCGTAGGTCACGGGATACGTGTGTTGCCAGAGCGGCTTCCCCGATGACGCGTCGAAGCAGAGGACTTGTTCGACTTCGGGGTTGGTCTGCCGATCCATCGTGACGACGCGACCGTCGGCCACGCTGACTCCGGCATATCCGCCACCAATCGGCTGTCGCCAGAGTTGCTTCAAACCCGAGGCTGGCCAAGTCTCGGGCAGCTTCGGACCTCGCCACGTCCCGTCCCCGCGCGGCCCGCGAAACTGAGGCCACTCCGTTTCGACAGTGTTTGGTTTGGGTTGAGGAGGTTCGTCGGCGCGCGAATGAGTCAGCGACACGCAACACAGAAACACGGCGAGTGAGATTGTCAGACGGTGCATACGTTCGATCCTGAGAACTTCGATCCTGAAAACAGTGGCTCGGAACTCCATCATGATTTCATCTTCATCGTTCTGCCCCCATCGTTCTGCGAAAGACATTGGCAGAACGATGGGGGCAGAATGATGGAAGAGAGGAGTCGCTAGGAGTTGGCCAGTGTCAGCATCGTTTCCACCGTGCGAGCCAGTTCTTCGACGAGCGGGTGAGAGACACCCAGGCGCTGGTACTCAGCGAGGATCGTCGAGTAGTACCAGAGCGTGCCGTCGCGACCGCCGGTGAACTTGGTCCAGACGAGAACGCCCTGCGTGCGGAGGTCGGCCACGATGCAGCGGGCGTTGTGCAGCTTGTCGCAGCAGGAGACGAGTCGTCCGGAAGCGGAGGCACTCGCCAGATGTGCGAGGTACGCTTCCTTGCGGGCTCGCCACGGCGGCTTCGGGGTTTTGTCGGTGTCGGTGCAGTCGAGCACGATCTCGGCGACGCGGTCTCCAAACCGTTGCCGCACGCTCGCGAGCCGAGCCTGACCGCCGGCGTCTTCCACCGTGTCATGCAGCAGCGCGGCGATGGCTTCGTCCTCGTCACCGCCGTGCTCGAGGACCAGGCCCGCCACCGCCAGCAGGTGCGAGACGTAAGGGATCTCGGTCCCCTTCCGAAGCTGATCGGAATGAGCGATGGAGGCGTAGGTCAGTGCTTGCGCGAAGCGGGGAGACAGAACCATGAAGCCAACTTTCGGAAGTGCCAGTCTGTGGTAACAACGCGGCACGGATGGCACGTTTGTGAGTTTGCAGTTGGGATTCGCTCGGACGAGGCGTCCAAGCTACGTTGCTCAACGGCTGGTCAGTGGGGCGACTCATTCGGTCCTGCGGCGCGCATGCGGTTGCATTGGCCCAGCGTGACCTTCTCGTTGCGGATCTACGGCAGGAACCGCAACCGCTCGGCGGCGGTCGGCATTCGGCAGGTTTCTTTCTTGCCGAAGAAGCGATAGCGGTTGCGTGCAATCAGGGTGTATCCCAGGTTCCGCAAGGGGAGGGGGATCAGCCACAACAGCGTTCCCACGATTCGCCAAGGGAAGCTCAGTCGCCACAGGATTCGCACGGCCGCGGCGGACTTGCGGTAGGCGCGGCCTTCGACCCACAACACCATCGTGTCCAGATTTTGCAGATCGGCTGGGGTCAGGAGTTGCCGCGCGGTGTCTCCCTGAATCGGGGCGAACTTGATTTCGCCGCGTTGCTCTCGCACCAAGACGAAGTCGATCGCCCGGTTGCACAGGCCGCAGACGCCGTCGAAGAAGAGGATGCTCCGCACGGCATCGTCACAGCGCTCGGCTGCGATGGCGGACGGATCTGCGGGAGTCGCCAAGGTTGCTGCCACTACGCTCATTTTCAGTCTCCTTTCAGGCGAGAGTCATCGCGGTTCATCGTACTCGACCAGGGCGCAGCGGGCCAAGAGGGAACCCGTATTGACCCGTTTGGCCGGTCGGTCATACGATCCGCCGCCCTTTCCAGGGCGATCCGGGGGGATGCTCAACCATGAACCGATCGAGGTTTCTCGAAACGGTCGCCGCCAATCGTTGTCTGCTGCTGACGCTGGCGGTGGCGCTCGCGCTGCGCCTGGGTCTGGCGGTCGCGGTACAGGAACGGGTCGATCGACCTCCCGCCAAGCTGTGCCTGATTTCCGGCGATGCGGAAGGGTATTGGGAATTGGCCCGGAACATCCGCGCGGGCCGGGACTACTCGATCTACCAGCCACCACGATATGTGTTGCGTGTTCCAGGATTTCCCCTGTTGCTGGCGCTGTCACAGATGCTGTTTGGGGAAAGTCCGTTCGCGGCCCGCTGCCTGCTGGCCTGCGTTGGGACCGCGGCGTGCGGGTTGACCTATTGTCTGGGTCGTGAGCTTGTCGACGGCACCACCGGATTGATTGCGGCGATGTATACGGCGCTGTCACCCACGCTGGCCCTGTTCAGCGTGCTGATCCTCAGTGAAACAGCGTTTGCCGCGGTGTTGCTGGTCAGTCTGCTGGCGATCGCCCGATTGGTTCGCAGGCCGGAAGGCAGTGCGTCGTTGCTGCGCCGGATTGGATCGCCGGTGATCGCTGGGATCTTGATCGGTATCGCCACGCTGGTGCGTCCGACGTGGTTGTACGTTGGTTCGGCGATTGCGCTGGTGGTTATTTTCGTCGGGAGTGGCCGTGGTTCTCTGCGGAACTGCGGGTTGAACGTGGTGGCTTTGCTGTGTGGGATCGGCGTGTCGATGGCTCCCTGGACGATTCGCAACTACTGCGTCACCGGGCATGTGGTTCCCACGACACTGTGGGTCGGGCCGAGTCTGTACGACGGATTGCATCCAGCAGCCACGGGCGATAGCGACATGCAGTTCATTGAAGAGGACCGACTGCTGTTGAGCATGAGCGAATACGAAATGGACCGCGAATACCGCCGCCGGGCGTGGGACTTTGTCGTTCATCATCCACTGCGCACCGCGTGGCTGGCTGTGAAGAAACAGCAGCGATATTGGAGCGTGCTTCCCAACGCCGAGCAGTTCCGGGATCAACGGTTGCAAGTGATCGTCTGCCTGACCGTGGTCCCGTTGCTGGCCTTCGGGCTTGGCGGATTGTGGATGTCTCGGCGCGATCTTGAGTTCGTCATCCTGACAGCCGGCCCGGTTCTGCTGTTTGCCGCCCTGCATCTGTTGTTTGTCGGTTCCCTGCGGTATCGGTTGCCGGCGGAGTACTCGTTGTCAGTGATGGCGGCGGTCGGCGTCAGGGGATTGCTCGTGTACTTCAAACCGATTCCCGCGCCGCCGTGATGTGTCTTCGATGCCCGTGTTCGCGGCCTGGTTCTTCTCGGCCTGCTTCCAATCCACCACTTCCAATCCACCACTGTTGAACACCCGCCATTCTTCAATCTGACATCCAATCCCCGCGTCCTCTTTTTGTCTCTTCATCGTCTCTTCATCCGCCACGTTCCGGAGCCCATCTGTGAGCTCGATCTTCAAATGGATGATCGTGCTGCTGCTGCTGATCGCAGTGGTCGGGGGGGGCGGTGTGTACTGGTACTACGTCCGCAGCGACGAGTTGTTGCGGGCTGAAGTTCTGAAGCAGTTGGGCAATCTGGCACCCGATCTGAGCTTCAAGCTGGAGGGGGCGAAGTTCGACTTCAGCGGCCGGATTCGATTGCAGGGACTGTCGATCCAACTGCCGGGAGATGCCGAACCCGCGTTGTATGTCCCCGAAACGATCGCAACGCTCGACGATCAGAAGCTGACCGATTTCGAAACCGTCTCGATCCAGCGATTGCGGTTCGTTCATCCCCAACTGCATGTCGTTCGACATCCGGATGGTCGCTGGAATTGGCAGGGGATCGCTTGGCGAAGCAACGGTTCGCAAGCGGTTCCCGAGGTTGATGTCGAGCATGGCACGATCTTCGTCGAATTGCAGCGCGACCGACGCGCGGTCCGAAAACTGAAGCTGGCGGATCTGAACATCACCGCTGTCCCAGCCGCCGCCAGAAAAGTGACGGCTGTCGTGTCGGCACGGATTGGTCCCGCCGGACCGTTGTCAGCCACGATTGATGCTGACCTAGATGGTCCGCCATTCACGCTGGAGGCGAAGTGGTTGCGGCTGCCGGTGGATGATGACCTGCTGGAACTGGTTGGAGAGTTGTCGCCCGCAGTCCATGCCAAACTGCAGGACGCACGTCTGGCGATCGCCAACGTGGTGGCCACGCAGACGGCTGCCATGCCGATCCCCACGCCGCAACGTGGCGATTCCAGCCGGGGAGTCAGCACGTCTCCCATCAGTCTGCATTCACAGCTTCCAGTGGTGACTGCGTCCGTTCCCGGTCCATTTGGACTCAAATGCAACTGCGATCTTCATTGCCGCGTGCAATGGCCGGGTCCGGACTCACCGCCGCAGTTTCAGGTGCTGGCCGAACTGCGTAGCGGCCAGTTAAGTCATGTGGTGCTGCCGTTCCCGCTGTACGAAATCCGCGGCTCGGTGTACGCGGATCCCGGGCAGGTCATCGTGCGTGACTTGAGGGCTGAGAACGGCGCGACTCGGCTGTACTTGAACACTCGGGTTGCCCCGAACGAATCTCCGAGGGTGAAACTCCAGGTGCGCAACATTCAAATCGACGAGCCTTTGAAGGCGAGGTTGCCCGAACCGTTGCGAAAGCTGGTCAATTCACTGTCTCTGGCCGGCCTGTGTGATTTGGATTTGGGGACCACCCAAAACGGTGGGAAACTGGCTTGGGAAGGAGACCTGCATTTGTCGGAGGGCTTCGTGGCTCATGAAAAGTTCCCGTATCCAGTTCGTGAGATCAGGGGGACGGCCCGGCTTCGCGGGAACGAAATCGAAATCAACGGACAGGGCAAGGCCAGCGGAGTGCCGGTCAACGCGACAGGCCGAATCACAAATCCCGGTCCGGCGAATGAGTCTGTGTTCATCATCAAAGCCAATGGCGTACCCATCAATTCCGTGCTGCTGGAAGCGAGTCCCGCCAGTCTCCGCAGCACACTGACCGAACTGAATTTGCAGGGGAAAGGTGATGTGGGGATGCGATTCTCAAAGGCTGCGGGGATTGGGCAGAAGTATCGGATGCGGTCGGTGGTTGGGCTGCGGGACTGCTCCTGCATGCTCAAGAGTTTTCCCTATCGAATTCATCGCCTGCAGGGATTGGTCGACTGGGAGGATGACCTGATCACTTTCAAGGAATTGAGAGGTGAACACGACGGGACGCAACTGATTGCCGAAGGGCGATTCGAACGGATGCCGGCGCCGGGTCGATTGGATCTGTCGATTCACGCCGAAAATGCGGCCTTCGACCGATCGTTGGAAGTTGCGCTGCCGGCATCACTCCGCCGACAGTGGCAGGAATTTCAGCCCAGTGGCCGGTTCGACGTCGACTCGCAAATCACATGGATTCCCGGTCAACCATGCAAGGTTGAGTTGCCCCGAATCAAGATCATCGACGCCGAAATCACGATGCAGAGTTTCCCATGGCCGATGCGGGCCATCGAAGGCGAATTCTCGTACGAAGTTTCCGAGAGACTCGATCAGGCGACCGGTCGCAGCCAGAGTTCTCCACGTTTGATCATGAAGTCGGTGAGTGCTCAGCACGATGACACTCAGATCCGTGGCCGGGGCATCGCCACATTCGCGGCGGGAGAACCTTGGCGGGTTCGATTCGACGAACTGCACGTGGACGATCTGATACCGAATTCAACGTTCCGGAAGGCCCTGCCACCACAGCTTCAACGCGTGTTTGAAGCGTTGAATCCGTCGGGCAAGTTCTCGATCGACACCAAGAGTCAGGGGGCTGTGGAAATTGAAGGGGGCACCGCCTCTGGAACGATCACTTCTGCTTGGGATGTTCAACTGCATCTCACCGATTGTGCCTTGACCGCCGGAATTCGAATTGAAGATATCCACGGCCAAATTGGCCTCAATGGAGGCAGTGATGGGCAGACGGCCAATTTGAAAGGTCAGCTTGATCTCGACTCGATTTCCGTCTTTCGGCAGGCTTCGGGACTGGCATATCAGATCACTCGGGTTGTGGGGCCGATCAGCCTGCAAGATGGACAATTCACGGGTGGTTCGCGGGCGCTCACGACGCCGACACCACCGGCGCGGGCTCCCCACCTTTCGGACCGAATCAGCGGCGACATGATCGACGGAAAGCTGACTGTGGATGTCGTCGCCGACCTGCGTGAGGAACCGGATTACCGGATGCAGATCACGCTGTCTCGCGGCCGGCTTGAGACTTACGCACAGCAGTATCTTCGCGGGCAATCAAACTTGGCGGGGGTGATCAACGGTTGGCTGTTCCTCTGGGGGAAGGGGCGGGGGGAGGAACAGCTTAAAGGCCGGGGTGAATTGCAGGTCGCTCCCGCAGCGCTCTACGAGTTGCCGGTTTTCGTCCAGATTTTTCGGGCGCTGAGGCTGGATGCGGTCGACCGAACCGCCTTCGATCGCGCCGACGTGCTCTTCAACATCGAAAACTCGCGATTCAACTTCGACGCAATCCACCTCATTGGAACAGCCATCAATCTGCACGGACGAGGATACGTCCGTTTCGATGGTGCGCTGCAACTCGATTTCTATTCAATGATTGCGCGAAGTCAGATCCGGATCCCCGTGATTCACGAAATTGCCGGTATCCTCGGCAGAGGGTGGGTGGGGGTGAAGGTCACCGGACATGTGGGAGCCCCCGAAACACGGATCGTCCCGATACCGGAATTTGACGAAGCGCTCAAGCAGTTCTTGGGGGCGTTTGACCAACCTCCTCCCAAGGCACGCCCCAAGCCCGGTCCGTCCCAAACCCGCCAATCGACGCAATGATTGGCAGCGATGCCAGCAGAACCCGTTTGATTCGTCCAACCCCACTTGTGGATTGGACTTCGGTGCGGTTTGAAATCTTGCAAAAAAAGACGGGCCGGACGCTTGAACTCCGACGGACAGGAACATATCATCCCCCCTCCCGCAGCACACCAGTGCCAGCGACGGCCAGCCAGAAGCTGGTCAGTGCCTCGAATGTCACACAGCCGCCAATGTGCGAGCCCGGATGACTCGACGGTACGCAAGCTCTTTCACAATTTGGCAATAATGCAATCTGCACGTATTTCGTGACGGCTGTATCACAGCAGTCGTCCGTAGCGGGCCACCAACTCGCGAGTCAGCCGGAATCCGGCGTCGCGAATCATCCATCATGGTGGCCAAGCGAATAAGGGTGTGTGGAGGATGTCTCGGCGACAAGAGGCGATGAAGGGCGTGGAAGGCTGCGAAAAGCCTGGGGTAGCTGTCAAACAAGCATTGATCCCGGGATTCCTGAATTATCTCATGCTGAATCCATAGGTGTGAGAGGCTAACCCGGGGAACTGAAACATCTCAGTACCCGGAGGAAAAGAAAGAAAACTCGATTTCCTTAGTAGTGGCGAGCGAAACGGAAACAGCCCAAACCGCCGGCCATGTGCCGGCGGGGTTGTGGGGC
>JAYTIB010000844.1:0-21092 GCA_043732205.1 Schlesneria sp.
TCCGCACCGCGCAAAGTCAACAAGCCGGGATCACCCGGTCCGGCTCCGACCAGATAGACGCGGCCGACGGGTTTAGACGGCGTGGAATTGGAATCGGGCGGGTGTTCGACAGTCATGGGACAGCGGCATGGGAAACGAAAAACGGGACGACGCGAGGCGACGGTCATCGTAGCCAGCCTGCCACTGTCGAGAAACTCGGAAGGGCTGAAACAATCCCGAAACCCCTTGGCACGAATACAACGTCGGCGGCGAATCGATCTTGTCACGTGTGCCAACGTCTGCCAGACTTCGGCCATTCGGACGGTTTCAAGTCGGGAAGGAAGAATATCGATGAAGGCTTTCACCGCAGGACTGTTTTGCCTGGTCGCTCAGGTCTGCCTGATCAGTCAACCCGCGCTCGCGCAGGGCGTCGTCTGTCAGTTGCCCGAGGACGGCACATGGGTGAAGTTCGAGGGGACATACGCCCAATCCGAGATCCGTCCCGATGCGGCGGCCGGAAAGCTGGAGATCAACCCGTGGATCGAGCACGTCTGGATCAAGTCGGTCGGAGCCGAAATGGCCGAGTACCGCGGCGAGATGACCGCCTGCCGCTGGATCGAAATCAAGATCGAACGGGGTCGCGAAAAGGATGGCAAGATTGACACGGGGCTGACCGGCACCGAGATCTACAAAGTGCTGATTCCCGAATCGGCTGTGATCGCCGACAACGTCGATGCCGAGGGCGTGCCCGTCAGCTTTCTGCCGCTCGTCAAAGGCTATCGCAAGCTGGGCAAGGCCGATCCCAAAGAGATCACCGAACCGGCGCTGCAACTCTATCCGTTGGGGATTCTGGTCGGCTACTACCGCGAGCTGAAGCAGGTCGAGGAAAGCGTCGATCCGGAAGTCGGACTGGAAGACGTGAAGACCGCCGCCCAATGGCAGGGCCAGGTGACGACCGAACGGGCGTCGAGCCGAACCATCTTGGAATCCACGATCTGGAAGAGCCCCGCAGTCCCCTTCGGCGTGGCCCGCTGGAGCGCCAAGCTCACCCGCGAGACCAAGGATGCGCAGGAACCGCGCGACGCCTTCAAGCCGAGCAGTGAAGTAACCATCGAAATGAAGGCCCGCGAAACCGGCAAGGGCGGCCCCAACGGCACCAGCGAACTGATGATGCCCTGAATGTGGCGGTATCAAGTTTGGAAGTCCCTTGGAGGCGGACCATGCTCACCGTGAAGAACGCCGTGCAGGAATTGGCCGACGGATTGCCCGAAGATGCCACCTGGAGCGAGGTGCTGTACCGCATCGTCATTCGTCAGAAGATCGAAGAAGGTCTGGAAGACATTCGTGCTGGTCGGGTCGTCTCCCACGACGAGGTCTTTCGTGAGTTGGAATCGGACGGCAACGAATGATTCGGCTCGTCTGGCGTCGGTGATGGGGCGGTTGGTAGACTCTTCCATCATGCCTACTGAAACTCTCCTGACCGAAGCAGACATCCTAGCCGCCGTTGTCGCAGTCGATGATGGGGACTTGGCTCCTGATGTCGCTCGATCAATCCTGCGATGGAAGTTTCCCCGTCGCTCCGTCAGCCAGATAAATCGGCTCGCACGGCTCAATCAACGGGGCACGATCACCGCGGCTGAACGCGAGATCCTCGAACGCTATCTTCGAGTGGGCAGTCTGCTGAATCTGTTTCAAGCCAAGGCTCGTCTCTCGTTAAATGCGGCGGCAGATTCGGAGCGGTAGTTGATGGCTCCCCCGCATCGAAAACTTGTCGAGGAGAGAGCCGGTCGCCGGTGCGAATACTGTTTGATGCCGATGTCCGGGGACGTTCAGCCCTTCCAACTGGATCACGTCCGCGCCCAGAAGCATGCCGGGGTCACATCGCCGGTGAATTTGGCGTGGAGTTGTCTGCCATGCAATTCGTACAAGGGGCCGAATGTCGCAGGATACGATCCCGAATCTGACACGCTCCACCCGCTGTTCAATCCCCGAAAGCAACTGTGGTCGGAACACTTTCAGTGGGACGGGCCAAGGCTGCTCGGCCTGACGTCCATCGGTCGCACGACTATCGAAGTGTTGAGAATCAACCTCCCTGATCGTGTCGAACACCGCCGACTATTGATTCTCGCAGGTCTGTTTGTGCTGCCATCAACCGGACGTTGAATCATTGAATGAGCCATGCGACACGGTGATGACTGACGACTGGTCGTCACGTCACTCTCACCCCGGCAGTATCCGCCTCATCCCCTCAGTGATCACGTCGTCGACCGCGGGTTCGCAGAAGGCGACGCTGACTTCGTAGCCGCCGCAGGCGTATTCCTCCTTGACCGGGATGTACCACGGGCCGCCGTCGCCGTAGGCCGCGGTGCAGACGAAGTGGTCCGGTTGCAGACGCTGGGCTCGCAACTGGTATTCGACGAACATCTCGGCCGGTAGGTGCAGCAGCTTTACACCTCCGATGTGCAGCGAACTGAGCACGATCGGAATCCGCTTCTCGACGCGGCGCAGCCACGACAGCATGTATGACGGGCGGTTGCGATTCACGACTGCGTTGGTCTTGTTCGCTATCTGTTCGGCGATCATTTCGGCATGCAGCGAGGCACGTGGCGGCGGCAGAATCTCGGCCGTTTTCCAGGCGAGTTGTTCCGACTTCAACGCGGCCCGTTCGAGCTTGGCCTCCGACGCCACGATGCCGTCGTACAGGCGCTTCGTCAGGGTGACCCGAGCTTCCTTCGAACCGTCGTTGTACTTGCCCGCCGCGACGTTGCCCGAACAACCGGTGAAGTAGACGTGCAGGCAATCGGGTTCATCGAGTTGCCGCTGCTTGCGGGCCAGACCGGCGAAGTCGCTGCTGCAGCGGCCGTCGGCGTAGTAGCTCATCGGATGCGTCGCGTAGTAGTGCAGCGACGCCACCTTCTTCTGTCCGTCGAAGAACGCCACCGTCTTGCAGAACGGATCGATCAGCCCCTCATCCATCGCGATCAGCGTCTCGTCCTTGCAGGCGCTGCCGCGCATGGCGAGCACCTTGCCGTCGTGGTCGCGCTTGACGCGCCGGTTGGACGCGACCCCGGCGACCTTCCCCTGACCCGAGCCGACGTGAGTCACCGGGCGGGCCTGCTTGATCGCCTTCTCGACAGCGGCGCGGCCGGTGTCGAGGCACTGGTTGAAGAAGTCGACCATCAGGATGTGCGGCAGATCCCCTTCGGCCGCCACGATCCGCTCGGCTTCCAGACACGCCATCGGGGCGTTGTGTTGATGCACGCAATGCACGGCCACGCGGTCCGGCGTCGTCCCGGCCGCTTGAGCCAGCGCGGTCCGCCACTGGACGTGCGCCTCGTTGAGCAGTCCGGTCCAGTCAACCGCACACAGCACGATCGGCTTCCCCGCGCCGAGCAACACCACACCGACCGCTTCCAGTTCATCATCGACGACTTCGATCGGCTTGATCCACCCGCCGCAGCAGGCATGCCCGATTGGCGGCGTGACGTCAAACTTGAACGGCGCGATGTGCAACCCGCCAGCCGACTCGGCCGCCTGCACGGCCCGCGGCACCAGCAGGCTCCATCCGGCGGCAGTGGTGAGCACCGTCTGCTTGAGAAAATCACGGCGCGAGAAATCGGCATCGAAGAGTTCGGGATGCATGAAGTCGCTCCTGAGTGCAGTCGAGAACGGAGAACTCACAAACGGTTGTAACCCCAACCGCGCACACAAATCCAGCTTGTCACCTGCTGCCACACAGGCCGGGGTGTGCGTCACGATTCTGGGTGGAATCCGAAAGGCGGTTCATCCACGTCTGTCGAAGTCGCGGAGGCTCTTGGGCGAGCGGCAGGAATCCGCATACAAGCACGATGTGCAAGATACAAGCACGATGCGCAAGCGAGTGAGTTTTCAGGCACACTCGCTTGCGCGTCGTGCTTGTATGGGGGACAAACGTTTCATCTGCCGCTCGCCTTACTCCTTCAGAGTCGACAACAACCCGTTCATTCGATTTCACCCAGAATTGAGATGCACACCCCACGGGCCGGGCGTGGCAAATCGTTCTGGCAACTCAATCAGCCGCGTGGCGCTAGCCCCGGTTCGGAAGTGCGACCCGAACCAAAACCGGACGCTAGCGCATTCCGGCTGATCCCGCCAAGAATCGTCTCACCGTGGAGATCACTTGGAAAGGACCGGTCGGTATTGTTCAACGGCGCGTTGCTTCACGGACATGACGGGGCTTACGATGAACACGTCGCTGTCCCACCGCCCGCGAAAAACGCGGCGAGGGGACAAAACTTGGAGCCGTGTTTGAGGATGCCAACCGTGATCTCTGCCGCAAGCATCACCGACTCCACCGAAAGGGCGTTCACTATGCTGGGAACAGGTCCGCTGTGGGACGCCGCGCAGCGTAGTCACGAGGCTTTGCATCGGAACGGTCTGGCTCATGCCATCGTCGGCGGAGTGGCCGTCGCGCTGCATGGGTATCGCCGCATGACGGCCGATGTCGATGTCCTGATTCGGCGCGAGGATCAGCCCGCCGTGCGACAGTCGCTTGAAGAGGTCGGGTTCGTGGGGGACGAGGCCGCGCGCGAGTTCCGCGATGTCGAGGGCGTGCCGGTTCAGTGCCTGATCGCACTCGAACCGGCGAGCAGCGACAGTTCGCTGGGTGTCCTGCTGCCGGACCCGTCCGTCCCCTCCGTCGTGACCGAGGTCGAAGGCTTGTCCGTCATCACCCTCTCGAAACTGATCGAGCTAAAACTGGCCTGCGGCCTCGGCGACATCCGTCGCAGCTACCGCGACTGGGCCGATGTCGTGGAACTGATCGTCGTCCGCAACCTCGACCATCGCTTCGCCGGTCTGCTGCACAAGGCCGTCCGCAAGGAATACAGATCGCTCGTGAAACGGGCACGCGGCGAGGCGTGAAAACAGACCACGAACAGCGTAAGGTGGGCATCGCCCATCCTGTTGAATCAATTCGAATGTGGTGAGCGATGCCCACCCTACGGCACTGGTGAGTGGAAAGATTGGCATTGGCTGGATTACCGCCGTACACCTAGAATCTTTAACCAACGATGGCCACACTCCAAACTGACATCGAAGCTCGACTCAGCTACGCGTATCTCCACGCGGTAGCGTCTCACGCTGGTTTTGTCTGCCGTCCAGCGATACCGGAAGAAGACAAAGAGGGGATCGATGCCGTGGTGACGGCTTACGGAGAGTTTCCGGGAACGTGGCGGACGCAAGTCACCATCAACATCCAACTCAAGGCAACTGTCAAACCGCCTGCAGACGACGGGACGCATTTGTCGTATTTCATCAAGGGAATCCGGCGCTACGACAAGCTGCGGGAAGACCATCGCGAACCCGTGCGGCTGCTCGTCACGCTATTTCTACCCGAAAATCACGCCGATTGGTTGGACTGCAACGAAGACCAGTTGATTCTCAAGCGTTGCGCCTACTGGGCGAGCATCCGAAATGCACCGGCCTCCGACAACGATAGCGGCAAGACCGTGAAGATTCCCAAAGATCAAATCTTGAAGCCCGAGAACCTCAAGGCGCTCGTGGAGCGACTGGCTCTCAGCAATGACATTCCGTGTTATCTCATCCCATGAATTACGCAATGCTGATTTCTCCGACGGACTTAAGAGATTACGCGAAGGTGTGCGGATGGGCTACCGTTTCGGAAGCCGTTCGTGACCGGCTTTTCGTGCTCAACAGCCCGAACGGGAAATATCGTCAAATCATTGTCCCGATGGATACCGATCGCCCTGATTACGACGACGCCGTCCGTATTGTGATCGAGGAACTGGCCGAATTTGAGAAACGCCCATTCCGGGCAGTGGAGTCGAGCCTGATGGAAGCGGGAGCTGACACCTTGCGCTTCGGGGTGAGCACGATGCGTCAAATGGAGGATGGGCTCCCCTTGAGTTACGCAATCCGCGCCATTGAAGGGTCTGAGAAGGCGCTTCGGGCTGCCGCGTGCAGTGAGGTTCAACGTCAGCCGTTCCATCCAAAGATGAAGCGCACAGAAGCACAAAAACTCGTGCAAGCTGCACAGATGCGCCACACAGAATCCGGAAGCTTCGTCCTTAAAATTGCCTGCCCGATTGACGCGATCGCATCGGATGATGGACAGCAGCTATTCCCAAGTCCGCCGTTCGTTCGACGGGCGATGCTCGGCATGAGCGAGGCTGTTCATGGACTCATCGGAGCACTCGAGGCGGATACGCTCGACACGTTTGTTGAAGAGGCAAAAAAGGAGGGAACTTCGCCGCTCTCGGCAAACCTCTGCGAAGGGTTGCTTGCGTTTCAGGATGAAGACATGCGAGCCAATCTCGACTTCTCTATTGCTTGGTCAGTGAGATTTGAGGCTCCATCGGGAATTCATCAGAAGAAAGCCCGGATTCAATGGGACTATTTCGCCCGCATCGAACAGGTCCGAACAGCTTTGCGGCCTGAACAGGCACCGCGAGAACAAACGTTCATCGGCATCGTGGACGAATTGAAGGGCGACCTCGGTCCAGATGAACAACGAGAGGGCGAGGTGATTCTCGATCTTCTTGACCTTGCAAGTGGTGAGAGCGTGAAAGCGAAAGCAAACCTTGGCGTCGATGATCATCAGCGCGCCCACCAGGCATATGGGCAAGGAAAAACCTACGTGAAGATTACCGGTCTACTTCATCCGGGAAACCAACCCCGCAAACTCACTGGCGTGACTGAGTTTGAGATAGTAGAGAAATAGGATCGGGCGAATGTGTCTGCGGGTGAGTCTTCGGCCTCAAGGGATTTACTGCATTGTCTACCGACTGATCCGATCGACGACTCCGGACTGCAGCCACACATTCCAGACGAGAAGTACTCTCATCATGACCGCGACTGTCTCGTTGGACGAAACGCTGTTCGCCGCAGCCAAGCAAACGTCGGCGGCTCGCGGGCAGACGTTTGATGAATTTGTGGCCGCCGCTGTGACGGCTGCCGTTCAGAATCCGGCGAAGGTTCGGTTCTCGAATCGCAACGGCCTGACCGTCATCGAGCCAGCGCCGGATGTTCCGCCCATTGACCCGATTCGAGTTCGGCAACTGGTGGAGGAGGGCGTGCTTTGAGTACCACTGAAATCCTGATTGAACTTCCGAAGCTCTCGCGAGTCGAGCGACGGGCGATCCTGAATCGATTGATCGAACTCGACGAAGACGCGGAGGTTCTCGACGAGCGGCGGCGGCAGGCGGACGAGACGTTTCAAATGCTCGACGCGATGCAGGCGGAAGATGCCGAAAGCGAAGCCCGGTGACGTGTGGCTGGTCGATTTGGGATTCGCCGCCAAAACGCGGCCCTGCCTCATGCTGAGCGACTACCCTGCCGACGACGAACTGGCGTTGATGGTTCTCGTTCCGCATACAACAGCCATACGCAACAACCGCTGGGAACTGCCGATCCCCAAGTCGTTTCTCAAACCCGGCGTGTTCCAT
This sequence comes from Schlesneria sp., assembly GCA_043732205.1. Classification (GTDB taxonomy): domain Bacteria; phylum Planctomycetota; class Planctomycetia; order Planctomycetales; family Planctomycetaceae; genus Schlesneria. The sequence continues at coordinate 7,425 of JAYTIB010000844.1, forward strand.
CTGCAACAAAGTCAGGCTGTCCCCATCGTTCGGTTGCAACAAAGACTTGGCGAGCTGACTGCGGCTGAATTGCAGACTGTCCGAGCCGCGTTGGTCAGGCTGCTCAATCTGGTTCCGCCAGTTCCGATTGTTTCGGTCACCACTGCGACGAGTGGCCCCTGAACTTGTTGTGCGAGGTGCAGTGACTAAGGTCGAGTCTTCGAACCCCCCACTGCAATTGATGACATCGCTTACGACACAGGCTGGGAGCAGTCGAAGACTCCTGACTTCAGCCACCAACTTCAGAATGAGAGTCCCTCGAACTAATCCTCTTCCCGCCGATGTGTGTTCAAGGCCGGGGCGAGGGGACAAGGCGGTTGCCATGAAAGTCAGCTCGTCATTTGTTCTGCTGCTCGCGGCCGTCACGGGCTTTGCGAGCGACTCGCCGTCGGCGGAGACGCATCAGGTGCTGTACCTCGCCGATGCGGGGGTCGTGGTGTTGCGGTTGTCGGTGGTGGTGGAGGGCGAGGGCGAGGGGCCGAAGCAGTGCCATGAGAAGTTTGTCGATGCGCTGCTGAAAAGCCTCGACAAGAATGGCGATGGGGTGGTGACGGTCGACGAGGCGCGGGGGAAGATCCTGACGGCTCGCGAGGCCCGGCAGATGCAACTGGTGGTCGCCGACGGCAACGCGGTGGACTCGTCGCCCGACATCAGTCCGAAGGATGGCAAGATCTCGCGGGCCGAAATGCTGGCGTACTTCAAGCGGATCGGGCTGCTGCCATTCTCGGTCAAGTTTCAGCCGCGAATTCCCGAACCTGATCCGATCACCGGTGCCGTGGCCAACCCGGCGGGTGAGACCCCCTTGTTTGATCGACTGGATGTGAACGGCGACAAAAAACTGTCAGTGGAGGAACTGGCCAACGCCTTGGAGGTGCTGCGCAAGCTGGACCTCGACAATGATGAAACGATCAGCGTCGCCGAACTGCAACCACTGGCCGCTCCGCCGCGGGCCGTCAATCGGCCGGGGATGAACAACACGCCGCCGCCCTCTCTGCCGTTTGTGAGTCTGGCCAGTGGTGAATCGGTCCCAAAGCTGATCCGCCGCGTCATCGACAAGTACGACAGCGCCGAGGCCGCCAAGTCGGGCGTCGCGTCTCTGTCCGCGAAGAATCAGAAATTGAGCCGGATGGAACTGGGAATGCCCGAGTCCGAGTTCGTGAAGTACGACGTCGATGGTGATGGACAACTCGACTTCGCAGAACTGCGGCAGTTCGTCTCGTCACCCGCACCCACTGCGGAACTGACGATCAATGTGACAACGGGAAAGATTGAGGTCGGCAAGGTCGAGTTCACCGGGAGCCAAATTGGAAAAATTCGCACGACTGCGGATGGTGCGGCGCATCTGCAAATTGGCACCGCCCAGATCAGCATCTCGGCGATTCCGACGACGGACACATTCGATCCCGATGTCTCAATCAAGCCGCTGTTCATGGCGGTCGACGCCGATGCCAACGGCTACCTCGAAAAGTCCGAAGCTCCGGACAACGCCCTGTTCGGCGCAACCTTCGCGGACCTGGATGCCGACAGGAATGGCAAGCTGTATCTCGATGAGATCGTCGACTACCTGAAGCCCCGACTGGATGCCGCACGGAACCGAGTCGAACTGACGATCGTCGAGCAGGGACGCACGCTGTTCGACATCCTGGATTCCGATCGCGACGGCCGCCTGGCGCATCGCGAGGTGCGCAGTGTCGCGGACAAGCTGGCGCTGTGGGATGCCAACGGCGACGGTCAACTGTCGGAAGACGAGATCCCGCTGCAATACCGGATGATCGCCGCGCAGGGATCGCTGCCGAATCTCGGCGTGTTGCGGTCGGATCCCGCGGCCATGAACCAGCGCGGCCGGCCCGATTCGCGATCCGCCGGACCGGTCTGGTTCCGCAAGATGGACCGCAACAGCGACGGCGAAATCTCACGCCGTGAGTTCCTCGGTGAGTTGGAGCTGTTTGAGAAGCTCGATCTGAATAAAGACGGTGCGATCGAATTGTCAGAAGCCGTGCAGGCGAAGGCCGACAAATAGTCCCGCCATCGTGGTGGTCTCGGGTGTGATGTCAGGAGCTCGCGCAAGGTTTGATGCCCCGCGTCATTCGCGCTCCGTTGGATTCGCGCGGAAACCGATTTGGTCCGCGCGAATCCAACGGAGCGCGAATGTGAAGGCGGAGCCGTGGTGCCAGAGTTTCGGCAGGTAGACACCACTCGCGCGCATTTCACGCCGCCGTGCGAATCGGGACTTCCGGCACGGTGGGTTTCTCGCCGCGCGCCAACTGCTCCACCTCGTCGCTCAGCAGGTCCATTTTCTGTTGGACCAGTTCGACGTAGTGGTCGAGTTGATCCCGTGACAGGTCGGCCGGGATGTCGATCGCCGCACCCATCGCCACGTAGACCGTGCTGAACGGCTTGGGAATCAGCAGGTCGGTCCAGCTTCCCTTCGGACGCCAAGCCCGGTTTGCGCTGAATGCGCCGGGAACAATCCGGCGCCCCAGTTGCGATGCCACGAACACCACGCCCGGTTTCAATTTTCGACGCGGGCCGCCGGGACCGTCGGGAGTGATCACGATGTGTTTGCCCTGGGTGTCGTTCAGGAGTTGCCGCACGGCCTGCGGCCCGCCACGTCGGCTGGAACCGCGCACCGTGCTGTATCCGAGCAGCGACATCGCGTTGGCGAGATACGAGCCGTCCTGATGCTGGCTCACCAGGCAACACGTCTTCCGGCGCAGGGCGCGCGGAGCGGCAAACGTGGGGACCAGAAGTTCGTCATGCCACACGCACAGGACGAAGCGGTCATCGTCATTGGGGCCGGGCACGTAATTCAGCTTGGTCTTGTCGTCGACTCCGATGTGGATCTTCCGGCACGTTGCAAACAAGAGTTTGGAAAGCCCCACGGCAATTCCCGCGGCAATCCATGTCAGACAACGGCTCCGAATCCTCATCGCCAATCTCTCCTTCAATCCCAGTCAGAAGCCAGCGCGGGACTGTAGGAAAAACACCGCTTTCGGGGAATGGCAGTCCCACCGCAAGGCGGCCAAAGACGAACGCGACCCGGCTGCCGAGACAGCCGGGTCGAATGCGGAGCACATTGTCCGAACGAGGGTCCGTTAGAGGCCCGGTTCCAGCCGGACCAGACCGCCCGTTGGCTTGTCACCGGTATCCTTGCCGGTTCCGAACACGGTGATGTACAGCGCGCCTTCCTTGTCGAACGCCAGCGCTGTTGGCCGGTCCAAACCGAGGATCTTCTTCGGCTTCACTTCATCGCCTTCAATGACCAGTTCAAACAACCCGCCCTGGGTCGGGTCGTTCCAGGCGAAGTCCGTCGCGTAGAGTTTGCCGCCGGGGCTGTAGGCCAGTCCGGTGATGTCGTGCAACCCCGTCTTGAGGTTCTTCACCAGCTTGCCTTCCTTGTCGTACATGGTGAGAAGCGAATCGCCGGGAACGGTCATTTCGCCCATCTGACCAACCACCAGTTGCGACTTGTCGGGACTGACCGCGATGGCAACCGGGGCATCCACCATGGTGGCTTCCTTCGTGGCGATGGTTGGGGTCAGTTCGCCGGGCTTGCCGTCGGCGATCTTGGAGACCACGATCCAACCCTTGGTGTCGTCGCCGTTCGACGTGACGTAGATCGCGTCATTCCAAACCACGGCTTGGTAGAAGTTCCCTTCACCCTTGGCACCTTCACCGGTCCCCTTGATCGGACCGAGAGTGAACTCGGCATCGACTTCCTTCCGCACCTTGGTGGGAACGGCGTCCTCGATCTTGTAGACCCGAACAACTTCTTCACCGTCGGGGCGACTGCCATCGGGAACGATCAGGCGATCGGTACCCCACAACGTGCAGCCCAAGGGACCAATGTTGTACTTCGGGCCCTTGCCGTAAACGTCCGTCGGGAAACCTTCGACTTCCAGATAGATCTTGCCGGGCTTGCCGGGCACGAGTCGGAACACGCCCTGTCGCGACGTCACGAAAATGTGGCCAGTAACGGGATGGACACAAACCCCCGAGGGATTGTCCAAGTGAATCACCGACTGCTTGGTCGCAGGCCCTGCGGGCTTGTCAGCGGGTTTGTCCGCAGGCTTCTCCGCAGGTTTGTCCGCAGGTTTGTCCGCAGGCTTTTCAGCGGGTTTGTCTTCCTTCTTTTCTTCCTTCTTTTCAGCATCCTGCGCAAAGACCATCGGGTATCCGACGGCCAGCACCATTGATGCGGCGATCAGGCTGCAAAACATTCGGCGCATGCTCACTCCATCCTTCTGTTGTCGAGACCACGGAGGCCACGAACCGTTACGGCCGATTCGCGGTGCGATTGGGCACTGAAGGGATCGCGCGGGTTCTGACGACGGGAATCGGGGGCCAATTCGCATTGGTCCCGGTCGTCCCTTCCGTCGCAACTGCTCCGCAACACACACACGACGAACGTCGTGGCCAACCCATTCAGCGGACAAACGCGAGCAAATCGTACTGATCGTCACGTGTCAATGCAATTTACGGCGTGAAATGACCGCCGTTCGACTGCCTTGCTGGTCGACGCCTGCGTTGAAGCAGCATGGCCGAAGCTCACGGCGAGTTGGTTGCCGTGTCCGCCTACTTGGGGCCACCGGCCCCCAGAGCCATCGGCGCAGGCGCTTCGTTACCTTTGGGCACCGCCGGCACGTTCTTCTGCTCATTTGACGATTGAGCGGGATTGTTTTCCGGCGGCGAAGGACTGACATACGTCTGGAGAGCCGAGACCTGCTGGGCTGTCAGGCGTTGTCCGTGCAGGATTGCTGCCACGAGCGGAACGATCAGGTCATAGGCCGCCCTGGCTGCGGCCGCCGGGTTGTTCAACAGTCCGGCCTTTGCCGTCTTGTTCGCCATCAGGTCATTGGCATCCAGTGGTTGAAACGCCAGATAGAGCTTGATGAACTCACCCCTCCACTTGGGATCGTCGGGCTTTTGTTGCGGAGCCTGTTGGGCGGCCGTGGCAAGCTGCAACGCGAACGCGGCCACCGCGCGTGTCACAGACGGTGGATTGACTGCGGGAGGAAGAGGAACGCGTCCCAGCGATTTGGCGGCCTCGGCGCGGACACTCCACGTCCGTTCACCATCGGCCATGACCAACTTGAGGATATTCACCACGAAGGGTTCCTTGCGCGCCTGATCGAGGTCGATGTCCACCGATCCCAGTGCGCCGGCAAGTCGCATCTGATACCAGGGATGGGCCTTCTTGTTCTTCAATTCGGCGACCAAGCCTTCCGCGATCTTGGTTCGAACCAGCACGGGAGGGTTGCCCAATCTCAGAATCCGCACCAACCCATTCACCGCAGCCACCTTCACCGCCTCGGGTTGATTGGGGTCGGTGATCACTTGGACGAGCGGTTCGGCGGCCGGCACAAACGCCTCCACCTTGAAAGCCATCTTGGTGTGTTCTTCGGTGAGATTCAGTTCACCAAGAAGAATCACGAGATGGAGTCGCACGTAGAAGTTTTGTGTGGTCAACAGTGGGGCGACCTGGTTGATCACCTCTTGCAAGACCATCTGCCGGAATGCCTTGGCCTCGGCAGGCTTTGGGTTATCAGGTGCCAGCGCTGCTGAATCCAGATCGCGCAGCAGATCCCCGTGGAGAATGCTGAGTTTCTGCCGGTTCGCCAACAGACACATCAGTCCCAAGCGGTATCGAATCCCATTGCGAATCAAGACTTTGTCAGGCTCAGTGGATCTCGCCGTCCGCAGTATCGTTTGGTACTTGCCAAGATCCTTTTTCAGCTTGTCAATCTCTTCTTGGAGCACCGGCGGCCGGTCGAGCTCCATCACCGGATCCTTGCTCGCCGGCAGGGAAAAGTTTTCCGGGAGCTTCACTGGATCGGGAGCTTTGATTTCCTGAGCCGGCCCTTTGGCTCCGGGGGCGGGCTGACCTGGAACCCAGGGTCTTGGCGCTGCTCCACCCGGATTGGCTCCACCCATTCCCATGCCGGGCTGCATTCCGGGACGCGGGCCTGGAAGACCAGGCGGCATCTGATTGTGTCCCTGGGCATGCGTCTGTTTCTGGGCCAGTCCGCAGCCCAGAATCGCGACGAGAAAGCACGTCAGACGCAACGAAACGACTGTTCGCAAGTGGGCGGGCATTGAGGTCACGTTCAAGTCTCGCACGGGGCCATCCCTTGGTCTTCACGAAACCGTGTCGTGGCAGTCACTCCGCAAGGCAGCACCTTCGGAACAGTCAACCGTTCGTGAGGCGTTTCACTTGAGAAGATCCCCCGACACACTACCTGCGAAAACGGTGTTTTGCCACTCGTCTCCGGCGTCTCATCACCGCAACGCCAAGTTGAACAAACTGCCATCCATCAAACGGACTATTCATCCTGGATGAGTTTGGCAACCGTGACGATTCAAACGATAAGAACGATGAGACGAGAACGATACGGTACGGCCGGAGGATCGACAACTGAAAGAACCCATTGGGAGCCGCAAAAATGGAGCAAGTCTCCCGAGGAATCATCGGCGGAATCGACTGAAAATGAAGACGTGAAATGCGGGGTGAGGCTATCACCGCCGTCCCCGAGATGTCAAGGAGCTTGTTGCATCGAATCTACCACACAGTCTGGCAGTCGTCCGCGATATCGGAAGAGACCAGCGATGGACCAACGATGCCGCAACCGATGGATGACAGCGATTGGGGAATCACGGTGGCGAGCCGGAGTGGCCGGAATTCAATGCCCGCTCCGCGCCAACTGCTTCTCTGAGTGCGGTCGGGAAGGGCGTCAAATTCAGTCGGCACCGATCGAACGTGGATCCCGGTCGACCATTCACAACTGGGAGAAGAAGGCTGACAAGCGACGATCGTATTCAGCGGCAGCCACCGCGCGGGCGCGGTTGTGCTTGGCGCTGGGAACGGTCCAGATTTGGGCGGCCGACGAATGAATGCACCGGACTAGTTCGCGGGCGACATCGGGATGGACATAATTGTCGCGTTCGCCAGTGACGAGCAACACCGGCCGCCCCCGCAACCGGGGCAGCCATCGCTCCAAGACAACATACGGCCGCTGACGCAGAATCCGGCTGGTCCAGCGCACCATGATCATGGTGATCTTGTAATGCCACCGTGGAATCAGGGCTCTGAGCCATCCGGGGACGTAGATCCTCGACCAGTGCAGGATGAAGTACAGCATCAGCGAATCGGTCGAGTAGGCGCCTTCACAGCAAACGGCGCGGACACTGGGACACTCCGCCGCAGCAATCAGGGCCATTGCGGAACCGCGGCTGACTCCCATCAATCCGAGAGGCAGCCCCCGCAGATCCTCGCGGTGCGAAATGTAGTCAATGGCCGACCGGACGTCTTCGACCTCGTACATCGTCGGCCAGTGGTTGGGGATGTATCCGGGAAGCGGATCACTCTCGCCCTGCCCCCGAAAGTCGAACGACATGATATCGAAGCCGTCTTCAACCAGGGCGTGGCAGTACGACATGGCCGACCAATGACTGCCGTCCGTTTCCGGACAGAACAGAATCAACCCTTTGGGAGTCCGTTCCGGTTGACGGTGCAGGCTGCCCCGGAGGGTCAAGCCATCAGTGGTGGTGAACTCAATCGCTTCGGCCTTCGGGTCGGGCGGAAACAAATGCACGGTGAAGGGTGGCTTCGTTTCGAAAACGCGCAGCACGATCCGGACGTAGTAGACCCGTACGACAAGTTCCAACGCCAGAAGAACGACCAGTGCCACAAGCAGCCACGTCACGACAAGTCTCCCGAACGGGAACCATTCCCCGCGGTGCGATGCGTGTCCTCTCTGCCCACGATTCATCTCCACCAAACGCCGACGACACCGAAGGGACGCTGGTTGCGGTTGCTCAGGCAACGTACTCGGAAAAAATCAATGACACATTCTGGCCGCCGAAGCCAAAGCTGTTGGATAGGGCGCGCTTCACGGGCAGGTCGCGGGCGGCGTTGGGAATGTAGTCCAGATCGCAAGCGGGATCGGGAGTTTGATAATTGATCGTCGGCGGCACCACGCCATCGCGAATGCTCAACAGGCACGTGATGGCCTCGACACTGCCGGCGGCCGCTATCAAATGCCCCATCATGCTCTTGATGCTGGAGACGGGTGTCTTGTACGCCGCCACTCCAAACGTCTGGCGAATGGCGGCCGTTTCCACCTTGTCATTCACTTCGGTGCTGGTCCCGTGGGCATTGATGTATTGCACATCTTCGGGGTTGAGGCCCGCGTCGCGCAGCGCCATCCGGATGCAGGCCACCGCCCCGCGCCCTTCGGGATGGATGTCGGTGATCCGGTAGGCATCCGCGGTCGACCCATAGCCGACAACTTCGCCGTAAATCCGGGCACCGCGGCTCTTGGCGTGTTCCAGTTCCTCCAGCACCACCATTCCCGCCCCCTCACCCAGGACAAAGCCATCGCGGTCGCGGTCAAACGGCCGGGACGCTCCCTGAGGATCCTCATTGTGGGTCGACAGCGCGGTCAGCAGGTTGAAGCCGGTCACACCAAATGGGTGAATCATGCTGTGAGCCCCGCCGGACAGCATGGCATCCGCGTCGCCGCGCCGGATGATTTCTGTCGCCTCACCAATCGCCTGGCTGGAAGCGGCACAGGCGGTCAGGCAGTTGAGATTTGGGCCCTGGGCATCGAACAAGCCCGCCAAATGCCCGGCGGGCATGTTCGGTTCCTGCTCCAGTTCCGTCTGGGCGTGCAATCGTTGCAGCCCCGCCCGGGTGAACGTTTCCAGATCCACTTGGCCGTCCCGCTGCGATTCGGCGATCAGCCCCATCACCAAGTTGAAGTCCTGCTGCCCCTCACCCGCTCCGAGGTAAATTCCGAGCCGGGCCGGATCCATGTTGGCATCGAGCAGTCCGGAGTCGTCCATCGCCTGCTTGGCGGCTCCCACGGCAAAGCGGATGTTGCGACCGCAAAACTGAAATCGCTGGGGATCGTCGACGTATTTTGCCAGATCAAAGTCCCTGACTTCGGCCGCGAATTTCGTGGGGAAATGGGACGCGTCGAAGTGGGTGATCAGCCCGATGCCGCTTTTCCCCTCGCGCAGCGACTTCCACATGTCTTCCACCGTCTGGCCGATCGGCGTGATTGCTCCCATTCCGGTGACTACGACTCGGCGTCTCATGGCGAATTCCTCTTCCTCTTCCGCGGGATCGTGAAACGCGGCCCACACCCTGACCGCGTTCGAATACCTTGCGAACATCACGCGGCGATCTTGGGGCAATCCCCGAATCTGCGGAGCCTATCAGCCTGTTGAAAAACGTGAGGTACGCTGCCAGCGTGCCCGATTTTGTCACGGGCCAGAGCACGTTGAAAACGTGCTCCACGTCCATTTTCAACAGGCTGCTATTCCCCGTCTCCCACCTTCCCCACATCCATCACGTTCCGCAGAATTGAAAACACGAAGTTCTTTTGATCGATCTTCGCCCCGCCACCCGCGGCATCGTCGACATGGGCAAACACGATTTCCCCGTCGGCGACCAGACGCTGCCCGACGTGGGCTTGCACTTCGACCATTCCCCCCTCGTCGCGCGCTTCGACGAGCTTGGCGGAATACACCAGCGTGTCTCCCGGACAAGCCCAGCCATGAAACGTCATCCGGGGAACCTTGGCCAGAATCACGATGTGGGCAAACTGGTTTCGTTCCCCCAGCAGGATGCCACCGGTTTGCGCCATCCCTTCGAGCATCAGCGATGCGGGCATCACGGGGAATCCCGGCAGATGATCGTGCAGATGTTCCTCGGCCAGAGTGACGTTCTTGATCGCCGTGGCGTGCGATCCGCTCTTGAACTCGGTGAAGCGGTCGATCCAATACCAACGCATTCGAAGCCCTCGGGAACTGCAGGCAGCCTGCAAACGTCAAAGCGAGCCATCCTGCGGTCAGGCGGCGAGCTTGGACGTCAGAAAATTCACCACCATGTTCACAGTGAAAAGGTTCTCGACGTTCTCCACCTTGGGATCCTTGGCGAGGGCGTCGATCGTTTCCTTGTCGGCGTGTGGCAGCCGCGTCCGAAGTTCTTCGAGCCCCTTTTCGGTCACGCGGCCCTTCTCGGCGAATCCCGAGCCTGCGTCCACCAGCAGACCTTCGGGGAACAATTCGTTCCGCGGAATGGTGATGCCGAACTTCTTTTCCAGGCGGAACACGATGTCCAGAAAGTCGATGGACTCGGCTCCCAAGTCCGCCTTCAGTCGTGAAGTCGCACTGACCTCATCGTCATCCAGACCCAGTGCATCGACCAGCGTTTTTTTGACTACCTCGAAGATTTCGTCGCGTGAAGGCATCCAAGATTCTCCTGCGGAACAAACGGTCGAGACGATTGCGTCCCCCAAATGATACCGCGAAACTGGCCCCGATACTGATGACTGACCGCCGGGGCAACGCACCGATCAATCAAAACCACGTCTACTCGGAACTGCACCGTCTACTCTGAACTGCACATCCGGGCTGAAAAACGGTTTAGGCCATCCCACCCAGCGTCAGTCCACCATCCACTTTCAACACCTGTCCGGTGATATAACTCGCTTCCTCCGCAGCCAGAAACAACACCGCGTACGCGATGTCCTCTGGCTTTCCCAGCCTCTTCACGGGAATGGAATTCTTGATCTTGTCTCCGGCCGCATTGACGACGGCCACGGTCATGTCGGTCTCAATGAATCCGGGGGCCACGCAATTCACCGTAATTCCCCGCTTGGCGTATTCAGTGGCCATGCAGCGTGAGAATCCTTCGATCCCGGCTTTGCTGGCCGCGTAGTTGGCCTGACCGGGATTGGAGAAATCTGCGGAAACGCTCGACATGTTGACAATCCGGCCATACCGCGCCGACATCATGGGACGAACGACCGCCTGGCAAAAGTTGAACACACTGGTCAGGTTCGTGTCGATGACCTGCTGCCAATCCTCGCTCGACATCGCCAGGATCGGCTTGTCACGAGTGATACCAGCGTTGTTGACCAGAATGTCGATCTTGTTCCACTTCGCCAATACTTGCTCGACAACGGAATCCGCCTCGGGCTTCTTGCTGACGTCCGCCTGCAGCGCCCAAACCTCGTGACCCAGTGCCGTTTGTTCGTCAGCCAGTCGATCCGCCGCTTCGCGATTCGATTGGTAGACGAATGCGACCTTGGCCCCGGCTTCCGCCAAGCTGCACACAATGGCCCGTCCGATCCCGCGGCTGCCACCGGTCACCAAGGCGATCCGTCCCGAAAGATTCTTCAAAATCAACGTCCTTTTGCGGCGAAGGCAATGCGTCTCGTCTCGGATTGGGATCGGCATGAAGGCTCAGCGATCCGGAGTACCGAGTGTGTCAAGCGACCGATGAATGTGTCACGCTGGCGGAGACCAGATTTGCTGAAAGAGGTTTCGGTACGTCTCGCGACGAGCGGCATCCGAGGCTTCAAACTCCGGATTCCGGTCCGCCAGATTCAAAGCTTCAAGTGTGAGCCTGGCGGAGACCGCCGAATTCCCGTTGACCGTTCCGCTGCCGTTGAAGTCCCACAGCGGGCCGTCCTGTTTTCGCACCGTCAAGACCACCTTCAATGTGTTTCCAGGGGAAACGAAGTTGTTATATCGTATGGCCCGAACCTCCTTCAGGAGGATGGCACTGTGTGCAAAGTCTTCGGAGTGTCTGATCAGCCATCCGCCCGCTTGAACCAACGCTTCCAGCATCAACACGCCCGGCATGACTGGAAATCCGGGAAAATGATCCGCGAGATACTCTTCGGCCAGTGTGAGATTCTTGACCGCGGAGATCGATTTGTGCGCCACCAACTCCGTAATCCGATCAATCAACAGAAATCGCATCCAAGTGATCCACGTGTGCCAGCAGTCGGTCATGTGCGGGAAACGGCGAGTCGCAACATTCTATTGGTCCGCGAATGCCCCTACAACCGAGAACCCAAGACTGGCTCAACGAGCGCGGACCAGCCAACACCTTGATCGGGGAGTTTCTTCCGGTCTGGACTGATGTGATTGCGTCCAGCGGAGCACCGAAACCCCGTCCGTTCCGCCACCAAAATGAGGACCGTCCGCGTCAGCACCAAATGGAACAACTCGACTGGACCGCGGAAGTTCCGCAATCCAGCCGAGTTGGTTTCCAAGTTGTTTCTGGCTTCCGCCGATCATTCCGAATCGTTGGGAGTCGGCACCAATCCACTCTTCTCGTCGGACGGTTCCGTCGCGGCGCTGATCGGTTGCGATCGAGACTCCGCCGAGTTCTTCGAAAGGCGGGTTGCCGTCCGCCCATCAAGAATCAGTCGGGCGGCCTGACGCAACTCGTCGTCGCTGAGCCGACGGAGATTGCCGAGTTCGACGAGCGGCTTCATCATCCGCGAGACTTTCGTCATTGTGTTTTCCATCAGGCTGATCTCCATCAGGTTCCGGTGCATCTCGCCCAAGACTTGGATCTGCGAAATGAACTCCTCTTGGAATCCGTTCAAAACTTCGAGTGTTTGGATCGCATCGGCAACGGTCTTGGTTTCGCCAAGCAGGTTCTGTTGCAGACTGAGCAGTCCGTCGAGATTCTGGCGCGAAGCGGCGACATTCATGTTGTCACTGCCCAGCTTCTGATTCAGAGCGATCAGTTGTTCGGCGCGCACGGTGGCGACATCGGCCGTTTGTCCGCCTTCAGCCAGACGCCGCTCCAGCGAAACCAATTGATCCGAAACGGCCTGGGCCGCCTCCAAATCCTCGGCGGCTTTGGTCAAACCGGAAGTCAGTGTTGCCAGCCCCTTCAAGCTTCGATTCGCCAGCGGCAAACCGTCCGCTTGCTCACGAAGTTGTTGCGCGACCTGGATCAACTCGGCCATCGTTCCCTTGGCCTGTTCCAAGTCCTTCGCCTGCCGGCGGATCTCGTCCTTCATCGCAACGATCTCGGACAGGGTGTTCGCGGCCGCCTTGTTCGAATCAACCTGCGCCGCCAGGACAACGTGCAGTGACTTCATCTGTTCGAAGGAGCTTCCCGCCACCTCGACGACCGGCTTCTGGTCGATGATTCGCGACTGCAATTTCGCCACCATCTCCAGGGACGAGGTCGCTTCGACGTTGCGGGTGCCCTCTTCGATCAGATCACTCCGCAATTCGCGAATCCTCTGCAGGGAATTGCGTGCCTCCGAGATCTGTCCCTGCTGAGCCTTCAAACTGGACAGCAAGCTGTTTGCCTCCCAGACTTCGCCCCGCGCGCCGACCAGATCCTGCATCCGCTGGTCAACCTGGGCCAGATTCTGTTGCATGCGCTCGATTTCACGAGCCATGGGCCGGGCCATCAAAAAATGGAGCCCGACAAATCCGAGCGTGACTCCCGCCACCAACATCAACCACGATTGTTTCTGTTGTTCCGCCAGTTGATTCTCGATCGATCGCATTTTAATACCTTCTGATGTGTACACGATTGCTCCTTCCGATCCGCGATTGGGGATGAGTTTTGACGCGGGGGTCGTCCTGGACCGGGTTCTGCATCCTGGGCATCGGTTGCAACCCCACTCTTGAAAAGGGGGGATTCCTGAATCGATGCGTGGCTCACAGAGTCGCGGGGAGGCCGCAGCACTTGCCTCCCCGTCAAAGCTTACTCATGCGTTCAATATCGCCATTTTCACCCGGCAAGTTTCGCCGATTGGCATCGCTTCTGCGCATTCGTCAGACTGTCGGCGTCCAACCGCG
>JAYTIB010000845.1:0-3067 GCA_043732205.1 Schlesneria sp.
CTCGGTCAACGACAAGTTCATCGTCGTCAAAGAGGGGCTGGCGGGGACCGACGACGTGCTGATGAACCCGCGCGCCCATCTCGCCCGCGTCGGCCTGCCGGAAGCCGATGAGGTGGCCGACAAGTCGCAACCGGCCGACGAAGCAAAGGCGGCCACACCGGCGGCTTCGACGGGCGATGCCGCCGCGCGGGGCGCGTCGTGATCGGGGATTTTGTCCGCTCCTTCTGGAGCAGCGTCAAGGGACTGTTCCTGCATCCGCTGCGATCACTGCTGACGATCCTCGGGGTGGCCATCGGAGTCTCCAGCGTCATCTGGCTGCTGGCGATCGGTGAAGGGATCGGCCGCGCGGTCCAAAAGCAGATCGAAGGACTCGGTGCCGACAACGTCATCGTCCGGTCCATCAAGCCCCCCGCGGAAACCACCTCGGGACGGCGCGGGATCTTTCCCTACGGCATCACGCGCGACGATCTGGCCCGCTTGAAAGAGACTCTGCCGACAATCAAACGGGCGATCCCGATCCGCGAAGTCCGCCGTGAATTCCGCTACGAGGATCGGCTGGTCGACGGCCGGATGGTCGGCTGTACTCCGGACTACGCCGAGATCACCCGGCTGGAAGTCGACCGCGGCCGGTTTCTGAATGCCTCGGACGCGGCCGAACAACAGAACATTTGCGTGCTGGCCGCGGAGACCGCCGACCGCCTGTTCGCGTATCAAGACCCGCTCGGCCGGTCGGTCAAGATCGAGCGTGACTACTACCGGGTGGTCGGTGTGCTCAAGGAACGCGCCCCGTCCGCGGCGGTCGGTGGATCGCTGAGTGCTCAAGACTATTCGCGCGACATCTACGTCCCGATCGAAACATTGTGGCTGCGCGTCGGTGACATGGTGCTGACGCTCCGCAGCGGATCGTTCGAGGGAGAACGGGTGCAGCTCAGCCAGATCACGCTGCAAGTCGACGACGTGTCGCATGTGGTCGAGACGGCGGAAATCATCAAGGCGACACTGGCTCCGCATCATCCAACCGTCGACTACGGCATCACGGTGCCGCTGGAGTTGCTCGAACGGGCCCGGGCCATGCGGCTGATGTTCATGCTGTTTCTGGGGATCATCGCCGTGATCTCGCTGCTGGTCGGCGGCATCGGCATCATGAACATCATGCTGGCGACCGTGACGGAACGCACAAAAGAAATCGGCATCCGCCGCGCCCTCGGCGCGCGGCAGCGCGACATCGCCAGCCAGTTCCTGCGCGAAACCGTCACGCTCTCCGTGATGGGAGGCACCGTCGGCGTGCTGGCTGGATTCGCGTGCCGACCTTCCATCAACCTGATCCGGTGGGGCATCGGGAAGATCTCACCCGGCGTGATGTCGCAGATGCCCGAGGTGATTCTCACGATGGAACCGACCGTCGTGAACTGGTCGGTCCCGCTGGCCTTCGCGATCTCGGTGATGGTCGGGATCACGTTCGGCCTCTACCCCGCTCTGCAAGCCGCCCGCCTCGACCCGATCGAAGCCCTGCGGCACGAATAGCGGCCTGTTGAAAAACTCGTGGAGTACGATTCCAGCGTGCCCACTTCCCGCAGAAAACGGGCACGCTGCAAACGTGCCCCACGGTTTTCAACAGGCTGAAGGTGTAACGGCAGTTATCCACACAGCAGTGCCCGTCCTGCGTCGCGGTGCTCCATTTCACTGATTGACCAGCTCCACCGCGTCGCCGATTCGAATGAGGCCGCTGCCGCGGCCGATTAACCGCGTGTTGACGGTCAGTCGGTAGAAGTGATCGAAGCGCCCGCGCGCTGCCCAGGCGGGAAGTTGCTCCGACCGATACTGCGAGAATTGCCGCGAAAACTCGGGCCAGATTGCTCCCGTCACCGGGTCGCGACTCGGCACGACGCACCGCTGGCACGGGTTCGTTCCCGCCAGCAACACGTCACCAATGTGGAAGGGACGGGCGGTGTCTGTGGCGGTGCCAAACAACCGGTCCTCCCAGAAGGGTTCGGCTGCGGAAATCTCCAGATTCGCGCGGAACCGCAGGCGGGTCTGATCGATGGTCAGACCGGCAAACCAGTCGGCGACCGCTTGCAGAGTCTGTGTGCTGACCACGGTCGGCCCCGTGGCTTCGCCGTCGTCGGGAAACCCGTCGTCGTCTTCCACGAGTGTCACGTCGATCGAGAAATACTCGCTGAACCACCGTTCAACGGCCGGACGCTCCGCATCGATCTGCCACTGGCGCGCTGTTTCATCGGTCCGCCGTCTGACGGTCAATGTTCTCGTGCCGGGGTCGAGTACCACCCGCAGCGAATGGATCAGCGCTGTGCGCTTTGCGTTGACGAACCGGCCGGCCGAATCCACAAACGCAAAGCGGCGGTCGTGCTGCAACGCGCCGTTGGCCAGCACGGGCGCGCTGTCGACCAGGATCGGATCGAATGACTTCAGCGGGTAAATTGCAATTCTCGTCAGCGTGGGCATGACACGGGTTTCAATTCTGGGGCCGGTTTGGATTCAGGGTGTCACTCTTCGCGCATCGGCCAAGGAGCGGCGCACCAGTAAGGCGAGCGGCAGGAATTGGCATACAAGCACGCAGCGCAAGCAAGTGAGCAAGTGAGCAAGTGAGCAAGTGAGTGAGTGAGCAAGTGAGTGAGTTGTCCTGCACACTCGCTTGCGCGTCGTGCTTGTAGATGGGCAAGCTTTGGTTTCCTGCTCGACTTATTGAGTCGCCGATCCTAACAATCGGCGGTTCCAAACCGTTCGACGTACCACGCAAACAGTGTTCGAAAGCAGGGTGTGAACAATTCCGGAGACTCGGTGATCCGACGACGAACCTCGTTGATCGGCAGGAACTCGCCCGATTCGATTTCACCCGGATCGAAGCGGGGCGTGTCATCGGTGACAGTGCGAAAGAGACCGCTGTGTTCATAGGACGTCGCGGCTCCGTTGGCGGGGATCACCGTCACAAATTCTATTGGCGACTTCAGCCCGAGTTCTTCCTCCAGCTCGCGCACCGCGGCGATTTCGTAGCCTTCGCCCGCCGCGAGGTGTCCCGACGCGGATGATGTGTACAGCAGCGGGCATT
>JAYTIB010000846.1:0-8034 GCA_043732205.1 Schlesneria sp.
TTGGGGTGCTACGGGAGTGAGATCGAAACCCCGCATCTGGATGCCCTCGCCCGAAACGGCCTGCGGTTTTCCCAGTTCTACAACACCGCCCGCTGCTGGCCGTCCCGCGCCGCGCTGATGACCGGCTACTACGCGCAGCAGGTCAATCGTGATCCACAGGGGAACCGTCCGAAGTGGGCGGCGCTCGTGCCGGAGTTGCTGCGGGACGCGGGATACCGCTCGTACCACTCCGGCAAGTGGCACATCGACGGGAAGATCCTGGACGGAGGCTTTTCGCGGTCGTATCACACGACCGATCACGACCGGTTCTTCTCACCGCGCCACCACCAGCTCGATGACCAGCCCCTCGCTCCGCCCGGCTCCGATGACAAGTACTACGCGACCACGGCCACGGCGCAGCGGGCCGTCGAGTGGCTGTCCGAACACGACTCGACGCACAAGCCGCAGCCGTTCTTTCTGTACCTGGCGTTCATCGCACCGCACTTCCCGTTGCACGCCCTGCCCGAGGACATCGCCCGTTATCGTGACCGATACCAGCCGGGATGGGACGTCGTTCGCGCCGAGCGCTGGCAGCGGATGAAGAAACTGGGACTGGTGGCCGGAGACATCTCCGCCCCGGAACCGACGGTCGCGCCGAGTTGGAATCTGAGCGAAGCGGAATTGCAAAAGCGCATCGGTCCCGGCGAGTCGGGACGGGCCGTGACGTGGGATCAGTTGTCCCCCGAACAACGGGATTTCCAAGCCCAGAAGATGGCGGTTCACGCGGCGATGATCGACCGCATGGATCGCGAAATCGGACGGGTGCTCGACAAGATCCGGGCGATGAATGCCTGGGATGACACGTTGATCTTCTTCGCCTCGGACAATGGTGCCAGTGCCGAACAGATCATCCGCGGCGACGGTCACACGCTCGGTTCCACGTCCGGTTCCGCTCAAAGTTATCTTGGTCTCGGTCCCGGTTGGTCGACGGTTTCCAACACGCCGTTTCGTCGGCACAAGTCGTGGAATCACGAGGGTGGCACTTCGACACCGCTCATCGCGCATTGGCCCAAGGGGATCACGGCGCAGGGAGAACTGCGCCACGCGCCCGGTCATCTGGTGGACATCGTGCCGACGCTGTTGGAACTGGCGGGAGTCGTCCCGCCCGCCAAATGGAATGACGAATCGCGTCCCACATTGCCGGGCCGCAGCCTCGTTCCGCTGTTCGCCCGCGACACCGACACGCCGCACGAGGCGATCTTCTTCAAGCACATGGACAACCGCGCGCTGCGACTCGGAGACTGGAAGATCGTCGCCTCGGGCAAGAACGCCCCGTGGGAGTTGTACCACCTGACTGATGACCGCGCCGAGTCGCACAATCTGGCTGACAAGCATCCCGACAAACTCCGGGAACTCGTCGCCCTCTGGACCGTTCGAGACGCCGAGTACTCGCGCCAGGGAGCGACGGGAGCGCCCCAGCAACGCGGGCGTTGACCAGCCCCGTGCAGCAATGCGAGAAATGGCACAATCGGACGAGTAACAGCGGAAGGCCGGGGTTACGATCCCATCGATGAGGACACGGACGCCTCAGTCAGGTTATAACTCTGCCACCCCAGTCGGATGCGGTCCGACATCCAGAAGGTGGGCGTGCGTAAAATCCAAGTCACAATTCTCATTAACGAATCCCCGGACTCATGATCGCCGAACTGAATCGACCATCATCACCGATCCTGACTGATTGCTCACTGGGTATTGGCCTCTACTCTCCCGCCGAAGCGGCGATGTACGCACGCGTCAAAACGCAGACGCTGAAACGGTGGGTCTTTGGTGACGGCTCGGGTGAGCCGGCGTTTACCCAGCAGATCACGGATGGCGAAGAGCGTACCGTTTCATTTCTTGACTTCATTCAGGCAATGGCTGTCCGCGCGATTCGCACGCAATTCGACATCCCGCTCCCAAAAATCCGGACGGCTGTGGATCTGGTGGAAAGCACGCTGGGCATTCTGTACCCGTTCGCCAGACAGCACCGAACCTTCGTGATTCGCGAAGGGAGCGCCGCTGGAGAATTGGCGATTGAAATCAACAAGCGGGTGATTCAAATCTCTGGCAAGCTGAAGAAACAGCATTTGATCGGTCCCATCGCCGAACTTTACATGGACAAGGTTGAGTTCGGGACTGACGGATTGGCTTGCGAGTACACCGCGTGGAAGACCGGCCCCGACACGATTCGCATGAATCCACATCTCCGATTCGGCGAACCCATCGTGGCGGGATGTGGCTACAGTGCGCGTTCGCTGTGGGAGGCGGTCCAGAACGAAGGCAGCATCAAGGATGCCGCCACAGCCTACGGAGTGCCCGAGAAACAAATCAGACTGGCGTGCGAGTATTTTGACCACCTCATCAACCGAGACGTCGCCTAGACAACGCCTCATTCTCTTCGACGAATGCATTGGCAAACCCCATGTTGAACGATTGAAAACGTATCTGTCAGGCACGAGCAATCTGGACGCCAAGATTGCACATGTCTTGGATTTTCAATCGCAAGGTGAGTGGGATGACGCTTGGATTCCGCGCATTGCGCACGAAGGATGGGTCATCATCAGTCAAGATCGAGGCAAGAAGGGCGGCATCAAGAAGGGTGACCCGTTGCCGCGCGTCTGTGTGCAATGGCGAGTGACGCACGTTCTCTTGAGTCCATCAGTAGCCGGTCGGAAATCAGAAGACAAGATCCAGATACTGCTATCGGTCTGGCCAGAGATCCTTGAGTTGCATTTGGAAGTCCGCGGTTCTCGGTATCTACTGGAACCACGACCCAAGACTATCAACCAAGGTCGGCTGGTGAATCGGACCCCGCCCGAAGTGACCGAAACGGCGGCCGCGCCTCCTGGACGACATTCTTGATCAACACACGTCGCATGCACTACTCACGAGCGAGTGCCACAACAGACCTGCCTTGCGGCGTCGCCCGGCTCTCCAAGGCGGCCACTTCAATCTTCCCACTGAAAGTATCTCCCCATGACCCGCCTCAAGCTGACTGGCCTGGTTGCCGCGACGCACACCCCGTTTCATGACGATGGAAGCCTGAACCTCAACATTGTCGAGCGGCAGGCCGAGCACCTGCTGCATGACGGGGTGACCACCGCGTTCATCGGTGGGAGCACGGGCGAGAGCCATTCGCTGAACATCGACGAACGTCGGCAATTGACGACGCGCTGGATGGAGGTAGTCCGCGGGACCGCCATGAAGGTCGTGGTCCATGTCGGTTCCAACTGTCTGGTCGATGCCGCGACCCTGGCCCGGCATGCCCAGCAATCCGGAGCCGTCGCCGTGGCCGCGCTGTCACCGTCGTACTTCAAACCGCGCAACGTCGAGACGCTGGTCGCGTGTGCGAAGCAAATCGCTGCCGCCGCACCCGAGACGCCGTTCTACTTCTACGACATCCCGGTCCTGACGGGCGTCAGTCTGTCGATGCCCGAGTTTCTGGCGCAGGGGCGCGAAGTCATTCCCAACCTGGCCGGTCTGAAGTTCACGAACCCGGACCTGATGGCCTTTCAATGCTGCTTGCGGGCGGACAATGGTTCGTTCGACGTCCCCTGGGGCTGCGATGAGTTCCTGCTCGCCGCCGCAGCGCTCGGTGCGACGGGAGCCGTCGGGAGCACCTACAACTTTGCCGCGCCGATTTACCATCGCGTGCTCGCGGCCTTCGCCGCGGGAGATTGGAAGACGGCGCGCGACGAACAGTTCCGGGCCGTCCAGTTCATCCAGATCATTGTGCGATACGGGTTCATCGGGGCCACAAAGGCGCTGATGACAATGCTCGGTGTCGACGTCGGCCCCGCACGGTTGCCCAACGCCCCGATCTCCAAGGACCAAGCGGCGGCTCTGCGGTCAGAACTCGACTCGCTCGGATTCTTTGGCTGGCTGTGATGTGCGAAACGAAGCCCGTGGTCGCAACTGAATTGATTGACGCGTTACCGAGCGACGGGCAGTTTGGCTTAGCATGCCGAAACTCCTTTTGGGCAGGCAGTTGCGCACCGTAGCGGGGTAGGGCAAGAAAAATCAGTGTTGACGCCCTACCAAACGGTATGTCTCGGTGACATACTTCATTCGGCGGATCAAACCAGTATTGAGTGAACGCAACAAATGACGATCATGTCCAATAAGCATGGTCTCGTTACTCTCCGCACACATGGAAATGGCTCGTACGATGGGTACGTCAACCTTTTATCTCTTCGCAGTGCCTAACTTTCTGTCGGGTGCCGCAAGTGTTTTTGATCCGGCGGATGCGCTGTCCACCTACAACGAGTCGCCATCTGGTGAAGATGCCGACGCAATCGCCGCCTTCGCAGATTGGCGCGCGGTAGGATTGGATCTGGAAGAGGCTTTTCAGCAACCAGAGGTGAGACTTGTCATCAAGGCCGGTTCGACGTCTGCGGCCGAGAAACAGCGATCTCGCTGATCGACATCCGCAAGATGCCACTCAAGTTGCACATCCGCCAGCGGTACAGATGACCCGCGAAATGAGCTATTCGTTTTCTGGGCCAATCCCGGCTCCTCACGTTCTTGGCCTCTACAACGAGGTGCTACCGGGGTCCGCTGAGCGGCTTCTTGCCGCATTCGAATCGCAACAAAGCCATCGGCAGTCCCTTGAAACCAAGGTTGTCGACAGTGGAATCAAGCGGGCATGGTACGGTCTATGGTGCGCACTGGCAGTATCTCTGGCAGGGATTGGTGTCTCAGGAATCGCTGTCGTTTACTAGCAAACAATTGCTGCCTCTGTGATTGGCGGTGGCGTGCTGCTTGGTCTGGCCACGGTATTCATCACCGGTCGCTCTGCGCAAGAAAAAGAGCGCACCACCCGCTGAGACGCACTCATCGGCAAGAAGTAAATCAACCTCCGGGCTTTCGCCGTTGCGGGTTTGTAAATTCAAACTGACCCCCTACCGAGCGACGGGGCTTCTGGCACGAGCGACCGATTCCGGGTACTCTGTCGCGGATGAATTCGCCGCTTCGTCAGACCCGGTCGCACCTGATGGCCCTGTTTCAGCAGGAAGGGTTGCATCCGCGCGGGGATCTGGGGCAGAACTTCCTCATCGATCTCAACCTGCTCGAAAGCATCGTCGCCGAGGCGGAGTTGACCCCCGACGATGTCGTGCTGGAAGTGGGAGCCGGGACCGGTGGACTGACCGCCTTCCTGGCCGCCGAAGCGGGTGCCGTGGTCTCGGTCGAATACGATCCGAACATGTACCGGTTGGCGAGTGAAGCCGTGTCACATCTGCCCGACGTCACGCTGCTGAACTGCGATGCCCTCCAGAGCAAGCACCAACTCAATCCGCTGATTCTCGCTGAGGTCGCGCGCGAGTTGGCGGCCGAACCGGGACGGCGGCTGAAACTGGTTGCGAATCTGCCGTATCACATCGGCACGCCGGTGATCGCCAACCTGCTGGCTTCGGATCTCCCGTTGGACCGGATGGTGGTGACGATTCAGTTCGAACTGGCACAGCGCCTGTCCGCGCGACCGCACACGTCCGACTACAGCGCCCTCTCCGTTTTCGTGCAAGCACAGAGCCGCATCAAGATCGTTCACAAGCTGGGACCGTCGGTCTTTTGGCCGCGGCCGGAAGTTGATTCGGCGATCGTGCGGATCGATCCCGATCCCGTCGGACGCGCGCGAATTCACGACCTCGCCACGTTTCAGGTCTTCTTGCGGGACTTGTTCACCCAGCGCCGCAAGGTGCTGCGGGGCGTGCTCGCGCAGATCTACAAGGGTCGCCTGACAAAGCCCGCCATTGAAGCCATCATGACCGAACTGCAACTGTCCGGAGACTCGCGCGCCGAAGAGTTGGAGGTCGATCAACTGGTCGCGCTCTCCAATCGGTTGCAGCAGTCCCTGCGCGGCGAGACACTGGATTCCCACACCACAGAACCGAACCGGGATGCCTGACAATCGCATCCCGTCCACAGATCAGGAGCCAACATGGAAGACCGAATTGCCTACAAGGGAGTCACCTTTGACGACGTGCTGCTGGAACCCGGCTACAGCGAACTGGTGCCGAGCGACACCGATGTCTCGACGCAGCTCACGCGCAACATCCGGCTGAACGTGCCGATCCTCTCCAGCCCGATGGACACCGTCACAGAAAGCGAAATGGCGGTCGCCATGGCGCAGGAAGGCGGGATCGGCATCATTCACAAGAACATGTCGGCCGAAGCTCAGGCAATGCAGGTCGAACGGGTCAAGCGGGCCGAAAACGGTGTCATTGTCGATCCCGTGACGCTCTCTCCCGAAGCGACGGCCGCCGAAGCCAAAGCCATCATGGAGCAGCGGAACATTGGCGGAGTGCCCGTGGTCCGCGACGGCAAGCTGCTGGGCATTCTGACCCGCCGCGACCTGCGGTTCCTGCCGTCCACGGACACGCCGGTGTCCGAGGTCATGACCAAGGAAAACCTCGTCACGGCCAAGGAAGACACCACTTTGGAGCAGGCCCAACGGTTGCTCCTGGAAAATAAGGTGGAGAAGCTGCTCCTGGTGGACGAAAACTACCAGTTGAAGGGGTTAATCACGATCAAGGACATCGACAAGAATCTCCGATATCCCAGGGCATCCAAGGATACGCGGGGACGATTGCGGGTCGGTGCGGCGATCGGGGTCGGCGACTACGAGCGGGCCGAGCGACTGATCGAAAAGGGTGTCGATGTGCTGTGCGTGGACAGCGCGCACGGACATTCCAAGAACGTGATCGAGACGGTCCGGGAACTGAAGCGGCGCTGGACGATCGACATCGTCGCCGGCAATGTGGCCACCACGGAAGGAGCACGAGACTTGGTCCGCGCGGGGGCGGATGCGGTCAAGGTCGGGATCGGTCCCGGTTCGATCTGCACGACGCGGATCATCGCCGGGATCGGCGTGCCTCAGTTGACGGCGATTTCGAATGCCGTCAAGGCAACCATCGACACCGGCATCCCCATCATCGCGGACGGCGGCATCCGCTACAGCGGTGACATCACCAAGGCCCTGGCGGCGGGCGCCCACTGCGTGATGCTCGGCGGTCTGCTGGCGGGGTTGGATGAGAGTCCCGGTGACGTGGTGCTGTTTCAGGGACGGAGATTCAAACGCTATCGCGGCATGGGTTCACTGGGCGCGATGGTCCGGGGGAGCAGTGAACGCTATCGGCAATCGAATGGAGACGACGGCAGGGGACCGGTGTCATCGAAGCTGGTTCCCGAAGGGGTCGAAGGGCGCGTGGCCTACAAGGGCGCGCTGCCGGTGTTGTTGTATCAATTGATCGGGGGACTGCGGGCCGGCATGGGATACTGCGGCGTTCGCACGATCGCCGAACTGCGCACGGAAACGCGGTTCATCCAAGTCTCGCCGGCCACGGTTAGGGAGAGCCATCCGCATGACATCACGATCATCGAAGAATCGCCGAACTACTCGGCCGAACACGCCCAGTTGGAATCGCCTTAAGGCGGTGATACTGGGGGCGTCGTTCCTGCTGAACCTCGCACCCGCGGCACCCGCCGCCGAGGAACCAGCCTCCACGAATCGCCCATCGGTGACGAACGGAACAACGCCCCGACCGGCGGCTGAACGATGGGAGCGGCTGAAGACCCAATACAAGTTCACCCCCTATGAATACACCCCCGCGCCGGTGCCCCGATTGCAGCCGGCGACAGGAGGCCGGACACCGGAAGCTGGAGACCGGAAGAAGTCGGACGACGCGCCGGCGGGAACAGCGGTCCTCCGCTCGGTCCCCAGTCAAAGGCGGTCTAACACCAGGGTGATACCAGCCGATCCGGACGCCACTCAGACGGGTGCGACTGAAGAAACGGTGGTCCCAGTCAGAACCGCCCCCTCGCGCGCCTCAGCCCCCGAACAACTCCCGACCCCCACGTTGTCCGCCCTCCCCGAAGTGCCGCCGACCTTGAAAGTCGCGGAACCCGAATGGGTGCTGCCAGTCCCGGTTTCGCCGGACGATCTGGACTCGGAGGGATTGACGACCGACCGACTCTTCAACCTCCCGGACATTGGCGGACCACCCGCAGCCGACACCG
>JAYTIB010000847.1:0-20973 GCA_043732205.1 Schlesneria sp.
ACGGTTGAAGGCCGTTCGCAACGTCCGCAAGATCACGCGGACGATGGAACTGGTCGCGACCGCTCGTTTCAAAAAGGCGATGGACCGCGCGACGCAGGCCGCCGCGTACACCCGCAAGATGTCCGAAATCGTGGCCGACCTGTCCGAGGCCCTGAAGACTTCCGGCTCGTCGATTTCGCACCCGTTGCTGCAACAGCGCGAGACCGAAAAGAAGAGCATCCTGCTCATCCTCACCTCGAATCGCGGGCTGTGCGGCGGCTACAACGGCTCGGTGTTGCGGCTCGCCCAGGGGCGGATGCGGCAGGCCAAGGCGGACGGCGTGCATCTCGACGTGGAAGTGTCGGGCAAGCGCGGCATCGGGTTCTTCAAGTTTCAGAAGTTCGCGACGACCGGGACGTATACGCACTTCGAGGACAAGGTCTCGTTCGAACAGGTCGATGAACTGGCGAAGCGGTACGCCGAGCTGTTCGTTCGGGGTGAGATCGACCGGCTCGACGTGGCCTACACCAAGTTCCACACGATGTCGCGGCAGTCGTCCATCGTTGAAACGCTGCTGCCGATCGGCAAACTGGCGACGACCGAGTCCGCCGCCAAGACGAAGAGCGAGTACGAGTTTCTGCCGTCGCCCGAAGAGATCCTCGAAGAGATCGTCCCGGCGTCGTTCAAGGCCCGGATGTTCAAGTGCTTTCTCGACGCGGCGGTCAGCGAACAGATCGCCCGCATGGTGGCGATGAAGAGCGCAACCGAAAACGCCGACGGCATGATTCGCACGATTCGCGCCCAGTACAACCGGGCCCGGCAGTCACAGATCACCTCGGAACTCAGCGAAATCATCGGCGGAGCCGCCGCGCTGGAGTAGCGGCTTCCAAACAATAGTCCTTCCGTTTTGCCTGACAGAGTGGCCACGAGTCCATTCGAGATAAGAGACGCAAGCCATGACGACCGCGACCGCCAACATTGGCCATGTGACACAGATCATCGGTTCGACGTTCGATGCCGAGTTCGACGGAGCTCATCTGCCGGCGATCTACAACGCCGTCAAGATCGAGACGGAGATCAAGGGGCTCAAGATCAAGGTCACCGGCGAGGTGCAACAGCATCTCGGCGGCGGTCGCGTCCGCTGCGTGGCCCTCGGCAGCACCGACGGCATGGTGCGCGGAATGGACGTGCTCGACACGGGCTCACCAGTCACCGTTCCCGTCGGCAAGGGAACGCTCGGCCGCGTGTTCAACGTGCTGGGCGATCCGATCGACGGTCGCGGCGAAGTGCAATTTGAAGAGCGCTGGTCGATCCACCGCGATCCCCCCAAGCTGGAAGACCTCAGTTCCAAGACTGAGTTGTTTGAAACCGGCATCAAGGTCATCGACCTGCTCGTGCCGTTCGTCCGCGGCGGCAAGGCGGGTCTGTTCGGCGGTGCCGGTCTCGGCAAGACGGTCATCCTGACCGAGTTGATCGCGCGTATCGCGGCGGCTCACGGCGGTTACTCGGTGTTCGCGGGAGTCGGCGAAAGAACCCGTGAAGGAAACGACCTCTGGCTCGAAATGCAGGAGGCTGAGATTGGTGACACGGGCCGTCACGTCATCGAGCAAACCGCGATGGTGTTCGGTCAGATGAACGAACCGCCCGGCGCCCGTCTCCGCGTGGCGTTGACCGCGCTGACGATGGCTGAGTGGTTCCGCGATGCGACCGGGGCCGACACGCTGCTGTTCGTGGACAACATCTTCCGGTTCTCGCAGGCCGGTTCCGAGGTCTCCGCGCTGCTCGGTCGTATGCCAAGTGCCGTGGGTTACCAACCGACGCTCGGTACGGAACTCGGTGCCTTGCAGGAACGAATCACCTCGACGAATCGCGGGGCCATCACGTCGGTGCAAGCCGTGTACGTTCCGGCCGACGATCCGACCGACCCCGCTCCCGCGACCGCGTTCGCCCACTTGGATGCGTTTCTGTATCTCGAACGCCGCATCGCGGAGAAGGGTCTCTATCCGGCCATCGATCCGCTGTCGTCGTCGTCCCGAATCCTCGACCCGCTCGTTGTCGGTGAACGTCACTACAAGATCGCCCGCCGCGTGCAGCAGATTCTCCAGCGGTATCGCGAACTGCAGGACATCATTGCGATTCTCGGGATCGACGAGTTGAGTCCGGAGGACAAGCTGGTCGTGCATCGCGCCCGCCGGATCGAGCGGTTCCTGTCGCAACCGTTCCTCGTGGCGGAAGCGTTCACCGGAAAGAAGGGCAAGATCACATCCCGCGAAGAGACGATCCAAAGCTTCGAGGAACTGTGCGACGGCAAGTGGGACCATTTGCCCGAAGCGGCATTTCTCTATGTCGGTGGGATTCAAGAGGCTGCCGAACAGGCTGAAAGATTGGCGAAGGCGTGAGTGAGCTTGATTGAGAGACGGCCTGCGGGTCTCTGGGACAAGGCGAAGATCATGACCATGAAGAACGACGACATACGGTGCGGGGCCAATCCCTCCCGTAGCTCAGTGGTGAGAGCAGCCATCTTATAAATGGCAGGTCGTCGGTTCGATTCCGACCGGGAGGATTGATCCCGGTCATTGTGCGGCCATACAGACAACAGCATTCGGTTCCCAAACTATGTCGACCGTTGACAAACTGCGGCTGGTGATCGTGACGCCCGAGCGGACGCTGCTTGATGAGCCGGTCTCCGCGCTGCGCTTTCCGCTCTACGACGGTGACATCGGCATTTTGCCGGGACGGTTGCCGCTGATCGGTCGGCTCGGCAGCGGGGAACTCAAGCTGACATCGTCATCGGGCGAGCGACGGTTCTTCATTGATGGCGGCTTCGCGCAGGTGCAGGGTTCGACCGTTTCCCTGCTGACCCATCGCGCGGTCCCCATCGAGGATCTGACGGTTGCGGAAGCCGAGAAGCAACTGGCCGCGGCTCAATCCCGGATCGCGCGCACGGACGACGAGGTCAAAGCCAAACTCGACGATCAGCAGCGGGCTCGCCGCATGTTGTCACTGGCCTCCGCATCCCGGTAGACGCGGTCAGTTTTGGCGGGCCGGCTTGCCGTGCGTTGTCCGCGAACGTGGACACACGGGTCACGACGCTCCGGAGCAATTCGACTGTGGTGCGCCACCTCGCTGCATAGCCGTCACATCCCGCCGGGCTTTCGCAGGACGATGCGAATCCGACCCATCGACGGCGGTAATCTTTCGCCCACCGGCAGGGTCGCCGAGGCTGGCTGTGTTCGTGATCGCGGCGCACCCGCGTGGCATTGCCGCGCGATCCCGATAGATTCACGACGGCAGTTTCAGCCGGACGAAACTACGGATGACACCCGTCCTCTTGTGCTTCGCCACCCGCGAGCGTTCGTCCGCCCGACACGCTGTTGATCGAGACACCCATGCCCACTGCCTTGTCATATCCCACGATGGAAATTCAGGCCGACATCGACTCTGAAATTGAACTCGAAATGGTTCTGGAGTTCGACGATCGGTTGCTGGTCGTTGATCACGACCGGATTCGAATCGGTTCCGGTCCGATGTGCGAAATCCGGCTGCCGCGGGGACCGGTGTTGCACAGCGTCATTCGCACCGAGTCGGGTGTCGTCTGGATCGAAGCGGATGATGAATCGGCGGACCTGACCGTCAATTGGCGGACTTGCCGCCGGATGGCCCTGCGGGATGGTGACGTCATCTCGGTGGACGGTTGTGACATCACGGTTCTCAGCCGGCCGGCAAGCATGGTCGAAGACGATGCCGCGCGGCGGGCGGAAGACACCACGCAACTGACGGCGGAAGAATTGTGCGACCGGATTCTGTCCGAGCAGTTGGTTGTCGACGAGTTCGATTCGTCCCGGCTCAACGGTTGGCAGAAGCTGATGGCGGCCATCAAGGCGACGGCGGCGGCCAGCCAATTCCCTGCCGCCGAGTTGGACAATTCCCCGGCCGTTGAGTTCTCGGGCGATTGCGAGCGTCTGCTGGATCAGATCCGCGAGATGTCCGAGATGATGAGCGGCCGAACCCTGGAACTGGACGCCTGTGAAAACGATCTGCTCGCGGCGACGTCCCTGTTGCAGGAGACGCAGGACCGGGTGTCGCGGCAGATCGAGGAACTGCTCGACCAGATCGGCGATGTCTCGCAGCCCAATGAACTGCGGGCCAGCGCGTAAGCGCGGCAGCCTGATGAATGGCGGAGGACGGACACTCATGCCGGTCGATCTTCTCGGGCAAGAGCCGGATACGAGGGACACCGCCGGCGGCATCCGTCATGTCGAGGAATCGTTCAAATGTTCAAGTCGGCATGTCGAATCGGAGTTTCGGTATTGGCGGTCTGTTTGATCGCGGCGTGGGTGATTTTCGCACCCCAGATCGCCGAATGGCGGACTAGCGGCAAATCAGATCGCGAAACAATCTTTCATGGTGCAAAAGCCCCGCTGAACTTGTAGCGGCTCGCGAGCGCCAACGGAATCTGACTCGCGGTGCCGAGGCAATCCGATGACCCCGGAGAGACTTGTCGAATGCAGATCTTCTCGAAATCGTTCTGGAAGTCGGCTGCTTTGGGATTGGCTATCGGACTGACCATCGGGTTTGTGTAGTTCTCAGCCACTTCCGCGCCGCAATCCAAACTCGGCGAACTGCTGTTTCCTGGCTCAAAATCCAAGTTTGGCGCTGCAAACACCTCGCTCAATTTGTGAATTCATCAGGGCCAATCGTCATCGGCAAAAACGCCATTGACGGTCGATCGCAATGAGGCCACGCAGCCATGAACGTGCTGATGCTGTTGTTGGTGACCGGTGGCACATTTCTGTTTCTGGGATTGGTCTTCATCCCGCTGGAATGGGCCTTTCCCGCGCGGCCGGGGCGCAAGTTTCTGCGTCCGGATTGGTGTCTCGACTTCTGCTTTTATCTCGGCCAGTATCTTGTGTGGGGTGGTGTCGTCCTCGCGTTGCTGCGCTATGCGGGAGGCGGATTACTGCAAGTGGTTCCCGAGAACTTTCGAGCGGCGGTCGCCTGGCAGCCGTGGTGGTTGCAGGCGGTCGAGGTCGTCCTGCTCAGCGACTTCTTTGTCTATTGGGGACACCGGCTGCAACATCGGGTCGAATTCCTCTGGCGGTTCCACTCGGTGCATCACACCGCCGAACACCTCGACTGGCTCGCCGCACACCGGGAACACCCGCTCGACACCGTTTACACGATGGGACTGATCAACCTGCCCGTGTTCCTGCTGGGATTCCCGACTTCAACACTGGCCGGTTTGATCGCGTTTCGAGGGATCTGGGCGATCTACATTCACTCCAATGTCCGTCTGCCCATCGGTCCCCTGCGGATGCTGATCGGCGCTCCCGAGCTCCATCACTGGCATCACGACAAGGCTCGCGACGCTGGCAACTACGCGAACATCTCGCCGCTGATGGACATCGTGTTCGGAACGTACGTCTGTCCCGATCACGAGCCCGCCGAATTCGGCATTCGCGAGGCCGTGCCCCGATCCTATCTCGGGCTGCTCCTGCAACCGTTCTGGCCGAGACGAAACCATTAAACCTACAGCGCTAACGTGTCAGTGGTCGTGGTGGTTTTAGCCCGGAGGGCGGCAGATGGTAGCCCACGGCGTGAGCCGTGGGAAATCGGCAGCAGTCTCCCATCCGCCCGGAGGGCGACACATCGAAGGAAGCTGAAGGGTCATCGAAGTATCGCCCTCCGGGCTAAGGCCTCTTCGCCACTCAACCCACGGCTCGCGCCGTGGGCGACCATCTGCCGCCCTCCGGGCTGAAGAGGCTGTCTCAGCCTTCAGCGACGAAACGGCTAACTTAGCGCTGTAGGTTTAAGGCAGTGGTTCGTCACGGACAGGTAAAAAACCTGTCCCACATCGCCACCCCGTCTCCTTTCCAATACCATCGAGTCCATGCCCGCACCAACTGTTGATTTGCATCCGTACTTCACACCCCTCAGCGAGATCGAGGGGGTCATCGACTGGACGTCGTTCTTCGGCAACGATCATCCGGTGGAACTGGACATCGGCTGCGGACGGGGCAAGTTCCTGTTCGAGTCCACGATGGCCCACCCGGAGACCAACTGGGTTGGCGTGGAACTCGATTACACCGAAGGCCGGCGCGGGGCCACGCGGATCGCCAAGCGGTCGCTGCCCAACGGCCGGGTGCTGGGTGGAGACGCGAAGGAACTGCTGGCGAAGAAAATCGCGCCGCACTCGGTGACTGCGGCGCGCGTCTACTTCCCCGATCCGTGGTGGAAGACGCGGCACAAGAAGCGGCGTCTGTTCACCGATGAATTCGCCGATCTGCTGGCCCGGGTGGTGAAGCACGGCGGCCATGTGCATTCATGGACCGACGTCGCGGACTATTTCGAAGTGATCTCGGCGCTGATGAATCATCACGCCGAGTTTGAGTCGCTGCCTCCCGCGCCGGAGCCCGAGGGGAAGGACGATCTCGACTACCTGACCGGCTTCCACCGCACCCGCAAGAAAGCCGGCTGCACGATCCACCGGGCTCTGTGGCGTCGACGCTGATGCGCGACGGTCTGTGTTCGTCTTTGCGCCTCTGCCGACATTCGCTACAACGCCCGCCCCCCAGTGGGAGTTGGAAGCCGCGCCGGCGACCCGGTCGGGCTTCCGCATGTCTGTGAACGTCGGCATCATTGGGCCGCCAGCGTTCCTCGGGAGCTTGCGATGCGGTTGGATTCGGTGATTTTTGGGGGCGGGGCCGCCGGGTTGTGGCTGCTCGATCGCCTCTCGCGCGACGGCCATCACGTGGTGCTGTTGGAAGCGAATGCCTTGGGCGCGGGTCAGACCGTCGCCTCGCAGGGGATCATCCACGGCGGCTTGAAGTATTCCCTCAGCGGACTGCTGACGCGCTCGGCCATCAGCATTCGCGAGATGCCCGCGCTGTGGCGCGACGCGCTGCTCGGCCGGACGACGCCAAATCTGACGCGCACCCGGTTGCGGTCCGACTGCTGTTATCTGTGGCAGACCGATTCGTTCAGCTCGCGCGTCGGCATGCTCGGCGCGCGGATCGGATTGCAGGTCAAATCGGAAGTGATCGACTCGGAAGAGCGGCCGGCAGCGCTGGCCAACGTGTTCGGCACTGTGGCGCGGTTGCCCGAGCAGGTGATTTGTCCGTCGAGCTTCATCGCGGACCTGGCCGACCAATACAGCGACCGCATCTTGAAGATCGATGTTCAGAACGGATTGCAATTCCAACTGGGGAGTCCCGGTGAGGTCGAGTCGCTGCGGCTGACATCTCCCCTCGACGGCCAGCAACTCGAACTGCGACCGCGGCAGGTCATCTTCACCGCGGGAGCCGGCAATGCCCGGCTGCGTGAGATGGTCGGACTGAGTGCCGATGTGATGCAGCGCCGGCCGCTGCACATGATCCTGGCGCGCGGCACACTGCCGGAACTGAACGGGCATTGCATTGACGGCGCGAAGACCCGCGTGACGATCACGTCGGACATCGATTACGACGGTCGCACGGTTTACCAGATCGGCGGCCAGATCGCCGAAGAGGGAACCAGCCTGGAACCGCTCGCGCTGGCCGAACGCGCGCGGGCCGAGTTGACCGAAGTCCTGCCGAGTCTCGATCTGTCCCACGTCGAATGGTCCACCTACCGCATCGACCGCGCGGAGGGAGCGACTGGTAACGGGGCGCGTCCCGATTCGATCCAGGTGCTGTGTGCCGGCAACGTGACAACCGGTTGGCCGACCAAGCTGGTGCTGGCCCCGATCCTGGCGCAGGAGATCGCCAGCCGGGCGAGTTCGCCGTACATCTCCTCGGCGTTCGATGCGTCGCCGCTGCAGGACTGGCCGCGCCCCGAAGTGGCGTCCCTGCCGTGGGAAGATCCAGACCGCATCTGGTGGACGCTGCCCGAATCCAAGCCGATGGCGAACCGTCGCGCCGCGTGATCGTCAAGACTTGATCGGTGTTCATCTTTCTGCCTCTCTCTTTCTGTCTCCCCGCATTGCTGGTGCAGGAAGACAGGAAGAAGGAGACAGAAAGAGAGAGGCAGAAAGATCAGGAGTCTCGTCGGCCACTCTCGGAATGAACAACGCACAGATCCATACCGTCACGGACAGGATCGTCATGCGGATCTGACTTCGCCGACATCAGTAGCCACGCTCGCCAGAGCGTGGGAACGTCGGCATCACCGCCCACGCTCTGGCGAGCGTGGCTACGATCCGGGTGTTGGACGGGCACGGACGGATTGAAGATCCGTCCTACGATTCCTGTTCCGGCAACCGGCAGATTCTGCTACAGGACGCCCCATCATGGGGACCGGGTTTTCACCGGTCTCCGACAACAGGGAGGCGGTCATGTCGCAGCAGGGTTCTTTGAGCCGTTACTGGCTGGTGGTTGGATTGTTTCTCTCGCTGAACACAGCGGGGCTGGTTTGGATTCGCCATGCCTGGGCACCGCAGCGGGGGGCGACGCGGCTGGTGACTCTGGATGTCACACCCGGACGAACCAAGGACACACGGCAAGCAACCGATGACCAGCGCGCGGTCCCGGCGATCGAATCCAGAGACAATGTTGACGTCGAGAACGCCGTCCCGCGCACGGTGGTTGAACCGGCGCGGATCGTCGCCTGGCTTCCCGTCTCAAATGCGACGAGTGCCCTGACGCCGGAAAATGTTTTGCCGGACCAAGCGCCGGACGACTGGACCAAGACGCCGGCGAACTTCGACGGGGCCGAACGACTGCTGGCCGTGTTCGATCGGCCGATCGTCGATGAGAAGGAACTGAACCGGCCGCTCGAGCAGCCACCGTTCCGCATCTCACCGCAGGTGGCGGGGCACTGGCGTTGGACGTCGACGAGTCGGCTGGCGTTTGTCCTGGACCAGCCGTTGCCCGCCGGTCGCAAGTTCGAACTGACCGCCGCGGTTGATTTCGCCGGGCAGACGCATGCCGAACTGAGTGCCGGGTCGCAGCGTTTCCAGTTTGTCACGCGACCGCTGAAGTGGCTGGGTGCCGCGCTGCAAACCAGCAGTCGCGATTCGGTCACGTTCGAATTGACGTTCAACCAGCCGGTCGACCCGGGCGATCTGTTGCGGGCTCTGGTGGCTTCAGACTCGGCGTTCCCGGCTGATGAATTTGTGGCCCCGAGCCCGCCTCCTGGCCGGGCTCCGGTTCGAGTCCAGACTCCGACCCGAGGGGGCGTTTTCCATGAGGTCGATCCGTTCGCGCCGTTTGACGATGCATCCGCGATCGTCCCCGGCGGGCGGGCTTTTGATACCACGGCGTTGACGCAGGAAGCCGCTTCCACGCCGCTTCAAAGTGCGTACGTGAGGGTCCATCGCGGATTGGCTTTTGATGCCACCGTGTTGACAAAGCAGGCCGCTGCGAAGCTGGTCGTGCAAACGAAGCGCCCTTCGCGGTCACTGCGAATTGCCCTGGATGCAACGTTGACGGGACACGGTGCCGAGTTGGCATTGGGCGCGGTTCATCATCGTGAACTCGACATTCCCACGGCCTTCGCGTTTGTCCGTCGCGAGGTGAACGCGGTGTCGTTTGAGGACGATGTGACGGTGCGGCTGTACTTCTCCAGCGGGCTGTCGGCCGACCAGGAAAAGCCGAAGGTCAAGGTCACGCCCGCGGTCGAAAACCTGAAGATCGATTTCGCGCCGGGCCACGCGGGTGTGAATTCCTACCACGCGGGTCTCGTCGTTCATGGCCGGTTCCTGTGCGGACGGCGCTACTCGCTGACGTTGCCTCAAACGATCGTGTCCAACGATGGGCAGACACTCGGCGAAACGTCGCCCGTCTTCTTCGACATCCCGCATCGGCCGGCGGACCTGAAGATCTCCGGCGGGCAGGGGATTCTGATTCCCGACGGCAACCTGACGCTCGACGTGAAGTGCGTGAACGTCGACGGTGTGCGGATGAGTGCGTCGCGGTTGCATGCGAACAATCTGGCCGCGTTTTTGCAGGGCCGCGGCGATGTCCGCACGATGCGCAGCCTCGTGCAGGAGCGGATGCGCAGCCTCGATCTGAAGCGGGACGTGCCGCAGACGGTGGCCCTCGACCTGAAACAACTGCTCGGTGTCGGCAAGGAACGGCGTGATGACGCGAACGACCCGTCGTTGCCATTGACCGGCATCTACCAAGTCTCCGTCGCCGACGCGAACGAATACTGGAATCGCGACACGTCCACCGTTTCGATCACCGATCTCGGCCTGACGGCCAAGCGCGGGCGCGATGGCTGGCTGGTCTGGGTGCTGTCGCTGCGCAGCGCGCAGCCGCAGGCGGGAGTCACCGTGACGGCTCGTTCGTTCAACAACCAGGTGCTGGCTCAAGCGGTCACCGACGCCAGCGGGATCGCGTCGCTGACGATTCCCGAAAACCATCCCGACGGTGCCGCGTGGCTGCTGACGGCCGAGCGGAATGGCGATCTGAACTATCTGCTTCCCGACCGGCATTCGTGGATGATCGACAACGTCGATCAATCGGGCCGCGCGTGGCCTGCGCATTACGAAGCGATGCTGTACACCGAGCGCGGCGTCTATCGACCCGGTGATACGGTCCATCTGACCGGCATCCTGCGGGATCGTCTTGGTCATCGACCGCCGTCGTTTCCGCTCAGCATCAAAGTCACTCGGCCGGATGGGCGGGTCATCGCGGACCTGCCTTGTCAGCCGCTGGCTGATCGGCAGGGAATGTTCCATGTCGACTATCCGTCGAGTCCCACCGGCCAGACCGGCGTCTACAAGTTCGACGTGTCGATCCCCGGTGCCAAGGAATCGCTCGGTTCGGTGTCAGCGCAGATCGAAGCGTTTGTGCCGATCCGCATCGCCGCCGAAGCGTCGCCCACGCAGCCGCGGTTCGTGCTGGAGCATCCGACGATCAACGCCAAGGCGCGCTATCTGTTTGGTCAGCCCGCCTCGGGCTTGAACGTGACCGCCACCGGAACGTGGCATCGAAGTTCATTCGCATCGAAGGAGCATCCCGATTATCAGTTCGGCGACTTCAGCGGTCGCAATCAGCAGCAACTGGCGGAAGTCCAGCGGACACTCGGTGAAGACGGCACGTGCGAAGTGCCGATCGAGATCCCGCAGGACGAACGTCCCGGTCTCTGGGCCGCCACGGTCACGACGACCGTGACCGAGACCGGCGGACGATCGGTGTCGAGTACCTGTCGACTGGAAACGGACACCGCCGGAATTCATCTCGGCGTGAAGCCTCCTGAAAAGAGAGTCGTCGCGGTCGACGAAGCAGCGACGTTCGACTGGGTGATCCTCGACGGTCACGGGAAGCCCGCCGCGCCGCGTCCGATCGAGATGACCCTTGTTCGGGTCGACTATGACACGACCGTTGCCCAAGTGAACGGCCGGCCGGTCTGGAAGACGGCGGAGCGGTTGATCGACGTCGTGTCGAAGCCGATTGGCGGCGACGCGCCGGCATCGAGCGGATCGTTGGGCCTCATATGCCCGGTCGCGGGTCGATACCGCCTGCGACTGGTCGACCCGGAATCCAAGTCGGCCACGCAGATCGAATTCCACGCCTCGACGCACCGATCCGATCGCGTCGATGTCGCGCTGCAGCAACCCGAACAACTCGACATCGTCCTCGATCAGTCGAAGTACCGTCCCGGCGACATGGCCCGCGTCTTGATCCGCTCGCCGTTCTCCGGCCAACTGCTGCTGACGATGGAAGGAGACCGCGTGTATGACCGGCGCGTCGTCGCGCTGGACGAGAACTCACAGTTGTTCGAAGTCCCCGTTCCCGCCGAGTTGCGTGGCGGAGCGTATGTCACCGCAACCATCATCCGCGCGATCGATCCGCAGCGCACCGACTGGCTGCCGCATCGAGCCTTCGGCATGGCGCGACTCGTCGTCGATCCCGCGTCGAACGAACTGCAAGTGAAGTTGGAAGCGGCGAACACCGCGCTGCCCGGTTCCACTCTGAAGGTCCGAGCCCGCGTTGATTGGCCCGCGTCCGTCGAGGCGCCGAAGAACGATCCTTTCGCCACCGGATTTGAGATCGCGAACCTTCCGAACCAGATCGCGAACCCTCCCAAGAAGTCTGCTCGGGTCATTCATCTGTGGGCGGTCGACGAGGGGATTCTGCTGACCACGCGCTACGTCACACCGAAGCCGCTGGAGTTCTTTCACAAGCCGCGCAAGTTGGGCGTGTCGTCGGCCGATGTGTACAGCCACCTGCTGCCGGATCATCTACGACCGGCGAGTATGACTCGCATCGGCGCGGACAAGGGCGACGGCGCGACGTCGGACAACGAGGTCGATGGATTGCGGCGCGGTCCCGTCGACTTTCCCCGCAGCACTCCCGCCGTGATCTGGCAGGGTGTGCAACCGGTCAGCGACGACGGATCGCTGACGGTCGACCTGCCGATTCCGCAACTGACCGGAACACTCCGGCTGATGGCGGTGGCCGTGCATGGCGACCGCTACGGTTCGATCGAACACCGTGTGACGGTGACATCACCATTGCTGGTCGAAAGCACATGGCCGCGCTGTGCCGCGCCGAACGACCGGTTCAAAGTTCCGGTCAAACTGTTCAACACGACGACTGCTCCATTGGACGTCAACGTGCGCGCGGTGGTGTCGGGACCGGTGGCCGTGCAGTTCGATGGCGACGCGCGACCGGAGCCGCTCGCGACTGTGACCGTCGAACCCAACCAGTCGCTGCTGACGTGGCTGGATGTCACCGCAAAGGGATTGGGGCCGGCGACGATCCGGATCGAAGCGACATCGACGGCAGCGGACGGAACATCGCTGAGCGCATCGACGGAGAGCGGCCTCGCCGTTCGCTCCGCCACGCCGCTCGACAGCGAGACATCGATCACCCGGCATCCGGTGGGTGAACCGCTGTCACTGGCGCCGCTGAAAGGATTCCTCGACGGGACGACCCGCACGTCGATCACGATCAGCAGTCTTCCCTCGGCGGACCTGACCCCCGCGCTCGATGCACTGATCGACTATCCCTACGGCTGCGGTGAGCAGACATCGAGCCGCCTCTACGCACTGATCGCCGCGCAGAACTGGTTGAACTCGGACAAGACAGCGTCGGACAAGACACCGAACGTCGACAGCTCGCGGCGCAAATTCATTGCACAGTTGATCGACGTCGGCGTCGTGCGGCTGTGGTCGATGCAGAACCGGAATGGAGGGATCGGGTACTGGGACCACGGCCCCAGCCAGCCTTGGGTTTCGGCGTACGCGGCCGGTGCGATCGTCGCGGCGCGCGATGCCGGTCAGTCGATCGATCCGCAGTTCATTTCGGATCTGGCGAAATACCTCGAAAGCGTGCTTGATGGTCAAGCGGGCGACTCAGCCACAATTGACGACAACCTGCGCGCGTATCTGTGCCGCATCCTGGCGTCGGTCGACAAGCCGAAGCAGGGGTGGATGTCGCGGCTGTCGGACAGCGTCGAGTCTCTCGATGCCGAGGGCCGGGCGCATCTGGCCGCGGCGTGGATTCGACTGGGCCGCAAGGACCGCGCGGCCAGTGTCCTGCGCGACGACACGTTCCGCTTGACGGCGGTCGCCTCGTCGTCGGGTCGCATCACGTCGCGCATTCGACAGGACGCAGTCCTGTTGCAGGTGCTGTTGGAACTCGATCCGAAACACGCCGCGATCCCGGCGCTGGTCGAACGGTTGCAGTCGTCGCGCCAGAAACAGACGTGGATGAACACGCTCGAAAACGCGACCGCGATCTCGGCACTCGCCCGGTATCGCGCAAGCGCTCCGGTGGCCAGCGACTTCACGGGGACGCTGTGGCACGGGGACGTCGAGCATTCGTTCAGTCATTCGTCACCGCTGCACGAACGCTGGAACGGCGGCAGCGAAGCGCTCACGATCACGGCGCAAGGGAAGGGCGAGTTCTACGTCGTCCGCACGACGGAAGGGCTGCGCGACCAGCAGCGGATCGCGCCGTACGACCGGCAACTGAAGGTGCGC
Organism: Schlesneria sp.; assembly: GCA_043732205.1. Taxonomy (GTDB): domain Bacteria; phylum Planctomycetota; class Planctomycetia; order Planctomycetales; family Planctomycetaceae; genus Schlesneria. The sequence goes on from JAYTIB010000847.1 coordinate 13,892, forward strand.
CGGCAGTGGCTGGATCGCCACGATCGCGCGATCGATCCGACAACGCTGCGCGTGGGCGACTTGGTCCAGGTCGTGATTCATGTGTCATCGCCGGATGTGCGCGACTGGGTTCCGAATGTCGCCATCGTCGATGCGTTGCCGGGTGGGGTTGAGATCGAAAACCCGCGGCTGTCGACGTCGGCGCAGCCTGACGCCACGAATGCCATGCAGGCCGATCATGTCGAGTTCCTGGATGACCGCGCGGTCCTGTTCACGAAGGTCGGTGCCGGGCCGCAGGTGTTTCGATATTCTGTCCGCGTCACCACGCCGGGGCGGTTCGAGTGGCCGCCGATTCAGGCGTCGTCGATGTACGATCCGGCCTTCGCGTCGGTCCACGGGGGCGGCCATGTCGTCGTGTTCGGTCGTGATGAGGTGATCCACGACGTGGCAGAGAGGCCGGGCGAGAATGCCACGAATCGCGATTGAATCTCTCGACGATCCCCGCGTGCAGATGTACCGGCACCTGAAGGCGAGCAACCTGCTGCGCGACGGCCGGCTGTTCATCGCCGAGGGAACCAAGCTGGTCGAACGCCTGCTGGCCAGCGACTACCAAACCGAGTCGGTGTTGATCGCCGAGCGGCGCGAAGCGGAATGGGGACCGAAAGTCCCGGCCGATGTGCCGCTGTACGTCGTCCCGCAAGAAATTGGCGAGCAACTGACCGGGTTCAACTTTCACGTCGGCGTGCTGGCCTGCGGTGTTCGCCAACCGGACCGCTTGTTGGATGACACGTTGCCGCGCGACACGGCGCGGCTGATGGTCGTCGTCTGCCCGAACTGCGACAACCCCGAAAACCTCGGCGCGATCATCCGCATCGGCAGTGCGTTCGGGATCGACGCGCTGTTGCTGGGCCGCGGCTGTTGCGATCCGTTCTCGCGCCGCGTGCTGCGGGTGTCGATGGGCTCGGCCCTTCGATTGCCGATCATCGAGTCCCCGGATCTCGAACAGGACGTGTGGCGGCTGCGTGACGAATGGAAGCTGGAACTGATCGCGACGGTCCTGGACGACTCGGCAACTCCGCTATCGGAAGCCGTGCGATCCCCGCGCGCGGGACTGCTGTTCGGCAACGAGGCGGACGGACTGAACGAACACTGGCTGTCACTGTGCGACCATCAGTTGACGATCCCGATGCGACCCGGCACCGACTCGCTCAATGTCGCCATCGCCGCCGGGATCTTCCTGCATCACTTCACGCGGGGTGATTGAATTAACGAGACGATTCCACGTTTAGCCCCAACTCCAACGGCGTGGGAGCGGATGTTTTGAAGTTGCGCCTTTGGGGATTTCAGCCCCAAAGGGGCGGTGTTATGCAAGCCCAGGGCAACGCCCTGGGTTGGCGGATTGTCGGGAATACCAAGCCCTGAAGGGGCGGCACTATTCGTCCGATGGACATTGGTCATTCGATGGAGATAGTGCCGCCCCTTCAGGGCTCCAAAACCTGTGACGGTCAATACCCAGGGCGGCGCTCCCGATGGTCGCTGGCCCTGGGCTGACTTGGGGCTGCCCCGTTGGGGCGTCGATCCAAAACAGCGCAACGTCAAAAAGGCGGATGCGGGGCGTCCCGTGGATCGCGCGCACGCCGTTGGCGTTGCGGCTAAACGTTTCAACGTTGGCGTCGTGCCGTATATCATCCCCGGCATGGATCTCAAACTGACACCACCGGTCGACCTGCGGATTCGCATTCCGCTGTTGATCGTCTTGCTGCTTCCGGTGGTGCTGGCGCCGCGGCTGGGGATGGTCTGGCGCGTGCTGGCGTGCTTCATGCCGTTGATGCTGTCCGGCACGTATCGTCTCTCTTGCATTCGCGGGGACTGGATGACGACGACCCTCTATCTGGGGTTCGTGCCGGTGCGACGTCAGAAGTGCCGGCTGGCCGCGGTGATGTCGATCGGCACCAAGTACGGCGGATCGGAACCGGGGGTGTGGACCTTCGTGCTGTTCGGTCCGGTCCAATACTTCTTCGGGTATCTCTTCGACTTCCTGATCCCGGCCATTGGCGGCCCGTACGAGCTCTGGCTGGAAACCGCCAAGGGTCGCGAAATCGTCGTCTGGCAGGGCTTCAGCCAGCAGCACTTCGAAAAGAATCTGGAACTGCTCCGGAATCAAACCGGAGCGGAGATCCGGCCGCGGTGAAATGCCGCCCGCGGCTGATGATCGTAGGGCAGGCGGCCCGCCTGCTCCAACGACCACGGGGATTAACAGCCTGTTGAAAAAACCTGTAGGACGGGCACTCTTGCCCGTCACTCCGAGTGACAACCGACGGGCAAGAGTGCCCGTCCTACGACAATTGCGAAGAGTCCGGTTGGTTCACTCGGCGGAATAGACGCGCGGGCGCTGCCAAGTCTGTGTTGCACGCTGAGTCCTGATCCGTGCGCGTGGTTCCGCCGGGGCAGGCTCGACCGGATTGAGAAAGTCGGGCTCGTCGGCATTGATCGGGATGGAGGCGATCCGTTGCAGACGTTTCGCCTTGCGCAACGCAGCCAGCAGCCCTTCGATCTCGCGATGCACCTTTTGCGTCTGGCGAATTAACACGGAACGCGCATTGGGGAACGGATCAACGACACCCCCTTCCTGGTCGATCGCCATCCACTTGCCCGATGAATTATTCTCGATCAGGGTGATCAACGTATCGTAGTCCCGCAGCGATGCCCCCGAATCCACGAGGTCCGCCACTGGATAGACACGCGTCGACATCCTTTCGCAGGCCTTGGCCTGGGTCGTGATCTTGAGCACTCCATCTTCGGTGATGTGTGTCAGCCCGATTGGGTCCAGCGTCAGAGAAAGTGCGGTCTGCAGCGTGATCCCGGACATGACCAGAGTGATTTGCTGGTCAGTCGTGATCCCTTCGTCCTGCAGCGCCTGCTTGTCGAGCCAGATGGGGATGCCATGAGCGTCCGCGAGGAATTCCATGCATTCCTCAAGCGGGTTGTCTTTGAAGTTGCAGTCGGACCTCTCTTGGAGCGCCTGTTCAATGCGGTTTGCAGAATCCCGGGTGATCTTGGGGTCACCGGCATCCAGACCCACGGATGGCGGGTCGGCGGCGACAACGGCGTACACGATTCCCGCGGCAAGAATTCCGCAGGCGAGCAAGATGCGAGTGGTCATGGGTCGGTTCTCCGGGATAGCATGGAACGCCGACCCACGATAACCCGGTCCGACACCAGCCCACAAGAACCGATCTTCGCGGGTCGCCACTTCGACTCCACATTTCGCCAGGATCATCCGCATGAACCGCATCCGTTCGCGCCGCCCGCTGCTTTCCGTCGCTTTTCCGTGTGCGTGCCTGTTGATCGCCGTGACGGCGTGCCACGCGGCGGACGTCAATCAGCCGCTGCCTCTCAAGCGGGTCGTCATGCTGAACTCCGGCATCGGCTACTTCGAGCATGTGGGAAAGATCGAAGGGAATCGGCAGGTGGAATTCCCCGTCAAGGTTGATGACATCAACGATCTGCTCAAGAGCCTGGTCGTGCAGGATCGTGGAGGCGGGCGCGTGACCGCCGTCAATTACGGGTCGCCCGAGCCGATCTCGCACACGTTGAAGACGCTGGCGATCGATGTGACCCGCAACCCGTCGCTCGCGCAGATCTTTCAACAACTGCGCGGTCAGAAGGTCGAACTGTCCGTCGCCAGCGATGCCAAACCGATCGTGGGGACAGTCGCCGGAGTCGAACACCGCCGGATGTTCGGACGCGATCAGCAGGTCATCGAATCCGACTTCGTGCTTCTCAGGACCGAAGCGGGATTGCGCTCCGTGACGGTCGATTCGATCACGCTGACCAAGTTTCTCGATGAGAAAACCGACCGCGAGTTTCAACAGGCGCTGGACCTGCTCGGCGAGTCGCGCAAGCAGGATCGGAAACTGGTCCGGCTCGACTTCCGCGGCGAGCGTCCGCGCGAAGTCAGTGTCGGCTACGTGCAGGAGTCGCCAGTCTGGAAGACCAGTTATCGACTGGTGCTCGCCAAGGACAAGCCGCCGTTTCTCCAGGGCTGGGCGATCGTCGAAAACACCACCGCGCAGGACTGGACCGACATCGACCTGACTCTGATGAGCGGCCGGCCGATCTCGTTTCGGATGGATCTCTACCAGCCGCTGTTTGCCTCGCGCCCGACCGCCGAACTGGAAATGCACTCGTCCGTCGGTCCGCGGCTGTACAACCAGGATCTGGTCGCGCGCGATGACGAGTTCCGCGCGGCCGGTCAGCCGGCCAACGCCGTCGCCAGCAATCCCCGACGGCAGTCCGGAGGCATGGGCGGTGGAATGATGGGCGGCATGGGCGGCGGCATGGGAGGCATGGGTTTCGGGGGAGGTGGCACAGGTCGCATGGAAGGTGGGCCGTCGACCCCCGGCCTTGTGTCGGGTTCCCCCAGCAAACCGACTCCGATGGATCTCGCCCAGGGCGTCGCCTCAGCGGCCAACGCCGACGATGTCGGGGAGTCGTTCCGGTACGTCATCAAGACTCCGGTGACGCTGCGCCGCAACGAGTCGGCGATGCTGCCGATCGTCAATGAACCGGTCAAAGGAGACAAGGTCTACATCTTCAATCGCAGCGTGCATGCGAAGCACCCGTTGGCCGGACTGCGACTGAAGAACTCGACGGAGCTTCATCTGCAACAGGGCCCGATCACGGTCTTCGAAGACGATGAGTACGCCGGAGACGCGCAGATCACCGACATCCCCCCCGGCTCGACGCGACTCATCAGTTACGCGCTGGATCTCGACACCGAAGTGGTCGCATCCAACTTGCCCCCGGAAAAAGTTCTCATCGGACTGAGCATTCACAGCGGGGGCCTGATGATCAAACATCTGGCGACCCGAAAGGCTCAGTACCTCGTCAAGAACTCCGGTACGAACGCGAAGTCGATGTTGATCGAACAGCACATCGACGCCGCGTGGCCGAACGTCAAGCCGCAGCCGGCGGAACGGACCCGCGACCTCTACCGCTTCACCGTGATCGCGGAACCGGGCAAACCCGCGACGGTGACGGTGACCGAGACGACAGATTTCAAAGAACGGTTCGTACTGAACACTCTCGACCCCGAACAGCTCAACCTGTACATCCGCTTGGATCAAACCTCGGTCCCCGTGCGCAACGCCCTGAAGGAACTGTTGCGCCGCAAGACCGCCCTGAACGACTTGAGTGCCAAGCGGAACGCCATCGAAAAGTCGATCCAGGACGCGGCCACGGAACAGGCGCGGCTCCGCGAGAACTTAAGAACACTCAACGAAAAAGATCCGCTGCACCAGCGCTTCGTCCAGAAACTGGCGGCCTCTGAAGACGCCCTGGATAAGCTGCGACCGCAGATCTCCGCTGCCCGCGCCGAGGAAGAGGCATCCCTGAAAGACTTCGAAAAGTACGCCGCCGATCTCACGACGGAATGAGCGATCGATGCTGACCCGTCCCCTGATCGTCTCCTCGACACAGGGCAGGCCGGTCTGGCTGGCGGAACACGCATTGACTCAACTTCCTTCCCCGACGATCATTCCGCCCCGCCGGGCAGAAAGTTTCGGCGCTGGGTGGATTGGGGCGAATACTCGAAGGAACCGCTTGGGGCGGGCCGGGGGCGGCGAAGGCGATGTCTTACGAACTCATTGATGAAATGGAGCGGCTCGGCACGCCGCGGATTCTTGTCATCGGCGATCTGATCCTCGACCGGTACGTCTGGGGTGATGCCGAACGGATCAGCCAGGAAGCGCCCGTCATCCTGCTGCGTGAAGACCGGCAGGAGACACGGCTGGGGGGCGCGGCCAATGTCGCCAACATGCTGCGCGGACTGGATGCCGAGGTCACACTGGCCGGAGTGGTCGGTGCCGATCCCGATGGACGTCTCGTGGCGGAAGAGCTCTCGCGCGTGGGGGTCGATTGCTCGGCGCTGATCCCCGATGACGATCGGCCGACAACCTGTAAGGTCCGCTTCATGGGCCGCGCCCAGCACCGGCATCCGCATCAGATGCTGCGCGTCGACCGCGAGGTGCGGCATCCGCTCCGCAGTGAGATCGCGCAGCAACTGCTGGCGTCGATCCTGCCCCGGCTGCGTGAGTTTCAAGCCGTGTTGATCTCGGATTATGCGAAGGGGGTCTGCACCGCGGAAATCGTCCAGCCGTTGATCGCGGCGGCCCGCGCGATTGGCTTGCCGGTGGTCGTCGATCCAGCGGCGGGTGGTGACTACAACCTGTACCGCGGCGCGACCGGAGTGACTCCGAACCGATCCGAAACACAGAAGGCCACGGGGGTCGACATCCGTTCGATCGACGCGGCGTTCAAAGCGGGGCAATTGCTCGTCGAGAAGTTTGGCCTCGACATGGCGTTCGTCACGCTCGACCGCGATGGCATTGTGCTCGCGCGTCAAGCGGGCGAACCGGTCCATCTGCCGACGCGGGTGCGCGAGGTCTACGATGTCACCGGAGCCGGCGACATGGTGTTGGCGATGTTCGGCCTGGGCCTGGCGGGCGGCATCGAACCGACCAAGCTCTGCCGGTTGGCCAACGTCGCTGGGGGGCTGGAGGTCGAACAGGTTGGCGTCGTGCGCATCAGCCGCAAAGAGATCCTGACCGACCTGTTGCACGGGAGTCGCCGCCTTCTCGGCAAGGTCTGTTCGCTGGACGAACTGGCGCGGCATGTGTCGGCCCGGCGCAAGGCGGGGCAGCAGGTCGTGCTGACCAACGGCTGCTTCGACCTGCTGCATGTCGGACATGTCTCGTACTTGAGGGAAGCCGCGCGCGAAGGGGATTGCCTGATCGTGGCGATCAACAGCGACGACAGCGTGCGACGCCTGAACAAGGCCCCCGACCGGCCGATCTTCGATCAGAATTACCGGGCTGAAATGCTGGCCGCATTGGAGTCGGTCGACTACGTTGTCATCTTCGGCGAAGAGACTCCGCACGCGGTCCTGAAGGCGCTGCAACCGGACGTTCTGGTCAAGGGTGGCACGTACCGCGACGACGAAATCATTGGCCGCGAAGTCGTTATCGAATACGGCGGCCGGGTGAAGGCGCTCGGCGTCACTCCCGGCGTCTCGACCACGGAAATCATCCGCCGACTGCGCG
>JAYTIB010000848.1:0-3053 GCA_043732205.1 Schlesneria sp.
ACCTGGCCGGGGTTCGCACCGTACGGACTGGCCCACCGGTCCGACGGCACCCTGTTCGTTGCGACCGGCCGCGAGCATGATGTGCTCTGCTTGGACGCGGCGGGAAAGATTCAACGCCGCTGGGGCCGCAAGGGGGCGGCCGCGGGCGAGTTCAACCTGCCGCACATGCTTGCGTTCGACGCGGCGGGATCGCTGTACGTCGCCGAGGTCGGCGGCGTCCGCCTGCAAAAGTTTGTCAAGAAATAAGTCTGACATCCGCGGACTTCAGGGAGGATCGCCATCGTGTCCGCGCAACCAATCGCGTCAACGCAGCAAGTCAGGGGCTCGTCGAACTCATGGACCTGGGTGGCGTTGTTGGCGGGCGGTCTGGCGTGCGTCGCGCTGGGGTTCATCCTGTTCGTGGAGTCGCCGCCGCCCCGCCGAATCGTCATGGCCGCCGGCAGCAAAGAGGGAGCCTATCACCGCTTCGCCGTGCGCTATGCCGAGTTGCTGAAGAAGGATGGCATCCTCTTGGAAATCCGGGAAACGAAGGGCTCGGTCGAGAATCTGAAGTTGCTGCAGGACGACGCTTCGGACGTGTACGTCGCCCTGGTGCAGAGCGGGATTGCCGATCCAGCGGAGCACACGTCGCTGCATTCGTTGTGCAGCCTGTATCGTGAACCGCTCTGGATCTTCGATCGCGGGCCTGAACCCCTGGATCGGTTGTCGCAGTTGACCGGAAGACGGATTGCCATCGGTCCGGAAGGAAGCGGCACGCGGGCCATTTCAGAGCAACTCCTGAAGGCCAACGAACTGGATGCGTCGCAGGCGGAATTCGTCGCCACTTCGGGCAACGCGGCTGCGGACGCGCTGCAACGCGGCGAGATCAACGCGGCATTCTTCGTCGCCGGCATTGATGCGCCGTACATTCAGCAACTGATCAAAGATCCCGGCGTCAAACTGGCGGAGCTCACCCAGACCGGCGCTTATCTGCGGCGGTTTCGTTACCTGTCGACCGTGACGATTCCCGCGGGGCTGTTCGATCTCAAGGCCAATCTGCCCGCGCAGGACACGGTGCTCCTCGCGCCCGCGGCGACATTGGTGGCGCACAAGTCATTGCATCCCGCGCTGATTCCACTGCTGCTGAAAGCCGCCACCAGTGTCCATCGCAATGGCGACCTGCTGACCAATGTCGGCGAGTTTCCGTCGACCTCGTACACGGATCTGCCGTTGAGCGAAGACGCGGAGCATTTCTTCCGGTTCGGTCCGCCGGTGCTGCAGCGCCTGTTGCCCTTCTGGCTCGCGTCACTGATTGACCGCACGAAACTGATGATCATCCCGCTGCTGGTGCTGTTGATGCCGCTGGTCCGGGCCGCACCGCCGCTGGTTCGCTGGAGAACCCGCCGCAAGATCTATCTATGGTACGTGACACTCCGCCAAATCGATCAGAAGGCCATTCACGGCATGTCCGTGTCCGAAGCGCAACAATCGTTCGACGCGCTCAAAGTCCTGGAACACCAGATCGCGCAGGTCGATGTCCCCCTGAGTTATATGGAGGAGTACTACAACCTGCGGCTGCATCTGAACCTGGTGCGCTCGCGCATCGAGCCGATGCTGCATCCGTCGCCGTGACCGGTCGTCGCGCAGCGCACCATCCACACGACCGTTATCGTCCGCAGCATTGAGGGATTCGCCAGATCCCTCGCGACACAATGCGCCCGATCCACTTCCTCCAGTTTCCCGACCGAGGCCGGATTTCGATGGGGTTCCCGTCGGCCGGTCAGCCGAAGGTCAATGACAAGCTGCGAAATCTCTGCACTGTCATCGCGGCGCGCCCCTCCAAGCGGGTGGTCAGGCCCAATCGGAGCCCTCCGTGAAGTCACTCATTCGCCGCTGCTTCGATCCCGCGATTCATTTCCTGAACCGCTATTCATTCCCCCGCAAGTTCGCGATTGCGGGAACGCTGGTCGTGCTTCCGTTGTTCTTCGTGACGTGCCAGTACTTGGACACCCTGAATGAGCGGGTGGAACTGTCCCAACAGGAGTTGGCGGGCAACCAAACGATCCGCGCGCTGACTCCCCTGTGGCGGACGCTCTGCGAAGCCCGCTTGTCGGCGGTGGTCGCGGACGCGCACGGTCATCCGCTGGCAGACGCGGAGATCGCCGACTTGCGTGGACGGCTGCGGCAGCAACTCGACGACATCGCCACTGCGGACCATTTGCGGATTCTTCGGCACTCCACCCGCTGGATCGTGTTCCTGTCCAGGCTGCAAATCGCGCTCTCCACGGAGCCGGTCGACGGGCCAAGCCTGTCGGAACCCGCACTGTTGTCCGAGTTGATTGACGACGTCCACACGATCCGTCGACACGTCGCCGATCTGTCGAAGCTTTCGGTCGATCCGCAATTGGACAGTCAGAATCTGGCGGTGAGCATCTCGAAGCTGATCCCCGACCTGGTGGACATGGAGGATCGGCTGCGGGACAAGATCGCGAACGCCGGCATTGAAACGAGCCAAGACCGGTTCGACCTGGAATTGGCGGAGTTCCACGGCGGACTGAACGTGCTGTTCGACAGGGTCCAACAGAACCTGGGACTGTCGAGTCAGCTCAACCCGGACGAGGCGCTGCGCCTGCGGGGAGTGCTGTCCGTCGGCCAGGAATCGATGCGGCGGATCGAATCGGGAATCCGCCTGCGCCAGTTTCAGTCGGAAGACGCGCCCTCATTGGGTGAGATCGATTCACGAGCCGCCGCGTCCATTCGCGATACCTTGTCCCTGCTGGAGGCCAGCCAGGACGCCTTTGATGACGTGCTCAAGAAGCGCACCGAACGGGCGCGAACTTGGAGACTCTGCCTGCTGGCGGCGGCCCTGGTGCCGCTGGCCGTGGCGGGCTATCTGGTGGTGGGACTCTGTCTGGCCATCATTCAGACGGCGGACCAGATGCGGGACGTGACCGACTGCATCCTGTCCGAAAACGGCAGCGACCGGGTGAAGGTGACGGTCGAAGCCCAGGACGAACTGGGACGCATGATCGAGCACTTCGGGCGTCTGACGGTGCGGCTGCGCGAGGAGTTGC
>JAYTIB010000849.1:0-3051 GCA_043732205.1 Schlesneria sp.
CCCCCGGACTCCTGTCGCGAAGAGTCCGGGGGCTGACGCCACCCGGCTCACCAAGGCTCTAACGGGAGTAACGACCCATCGAAGACCGCGTGAGGTACAAAACAGTCGCACGTTCCCGCACGACGATCCGACCGCCTCATCCAAACGCTTTTCTGAGCACTTCCAGGCTCTTCGGCACGGCGGTCGCCGGGGCTTCCTTGCCTTCCATTTCCAGCGAGATGTATCCGCGGTAATTGTGCTTCCGCAGGATCTGCGCCACTCGCTGGTAGTCGACATCCAGTGAGTACCACTCGCCGCCGCCGAAGTACGTCTTGGCCTGAACCAGCACCGCTCTGGGGGCCAGCGCGTCCATTTGTTCGTACATGTTTTCCAGGAAGTTGCCGGTGTCCAATGTGGCCTGGAGCCACGGCGATTTCAGGGCCTCGATCACCTTGATCACCCCTGTCGCCTCGCGGCCCAGTCCCCAATGATTCTCCAATCCCATGACCACACCCAGTTCCTCGGCCTTGGGGAGCAACGCCTCGAAACTGCGGATCACCCATTCAAACCCCTGTTCGTCGGTGTGGCCGGGCAGGCGCGGTTCGATCCCCTTGTTCGCCATCAGTTCGTCGAAGTTCTTGCTGGTCCCCCAACGGCCGGTGTTCACGCGAATGGTCGGGATGCCGAGCTCGTACGCCAACTCCAGACAGAGCGTCGTGTGTTCGATGTTCTTCTTGCGCTTCTCCTCGTCCGGTGTGACAAATCCCTGGTGAGTGGAAAACCCCATCAGGTCCAACCCCAGTGAGAACGCACGCCGTTTCAATCGCCGCAGCAGTGGCTTGTCGACCTGTCCCCCCGCGGCCTTGGCGGCTTCCTCCATGTGAACGTGCAGGATCTCGACCCCGTCAAACCCCATGTCGGCCGCCTGCTCGAAGCAGGTTTCGATCGGAGTCGGTTCGCCGCGAAAGTGCCAGAAGGAATAGGTCGAAACGCCGATCCGGTTGCGCCGTGAAGCAGTCGGCTTCGCGACGTCGTCGGCCCTCGTTGTCAGCGGCGGTGCAGCACACAGGCCGACGGCGGCCAGACTCATCACGTCACGGCGGGAAATCCGCATGGGGTCCCCTTCAGTCACGAAACAGTTTGATCGTCGCATACGAAATCATGTCGGTCTCAATCCCACAACTCAGTACAGCATCGACATCGGTTGCCCGGTGCTGATCAGGTACGGGCGATTCGCACTGTCGTGAAAGTGGCCGCCCGGATCAATCCCCAACGCATGAAAGATTGTGGCGGTCACATCCCAGGGACCGTGCTTCGCGGAGATCGGATAGGCGGCGTGCCGGTCCGTCGCGCCGATACTTGCTCCGCCGCGCACTCCCGCTCCGGCGAGCACGATCGAGTAGGCCGCCGCCCAGTGCTTGCGGCCTGGCGACGCCCCGGCAAAGTTCCGTTCGAGCGCCACCAATGGCGAACGACCAAACTCGCCCATGCAAATCACCAGCGTGCTCTCCAGCAAACCGCGCTGATCCAGATCCTCCAGCAGTGCGGAGAAGCTCTGGTCGAACCTCGGCAACAGCGACTTGCCCATCACATCGAAGATATCGTTGTGGGTGTCCCAGCCATGCTGATCGAGATCGTCGGGCTCGCGATCCTGGCCGCGGTTCGAATGGTTCCAAATCGCGGTCACCAGCGGAACTTCGGCTTCCACCAGCCGCCGCGCCAACAGACACGCCTGACCGGGACGATGCCGGCCGTACCGATCGCGAATCGCCGCCGGCTCGGAACTCAGATCGAGTGCCCGCCGCGCCGCAGGTCGGTCGAGCATCCCAAACGCCTGCTCATACAACGTGTTCATGTCCACGACCGGCTGCGCCGCCAGCGATCCGGCCCGCTGCAAGTTCGCCAACAGCCGCTGTCGAACCGACTGCCGAAACGGATTGACGTCGTCGAGTTGCTCCAGGCCGGGAACGGCCGGTTGATCGGTCGTCACGTCGCCGATAATCAACGAGTCGTACTGGCGGCCCAGCCATCCGGCGTACTGACCGGGCCCCGGTTCCCAGGGGACAAGAGCGGGGCCGTTGATCAGCACGGACGAACGGAGAAACTTCGTTGCCGGTCGCTGCTGCTCCAGCACACAGCCGTAAAACGGATGATCGGTTTCACGCGGCGGCGGGTTAGATGAGAGCCGCGAGTGATAGTATCCCGTCAACGCCAGATACAGCGCCGAACCATGATCGAGATCCTCGTGCGACATTGACTTCACGATCGCATACCGATCCGCCAACCGGGCCAGCCGCGGCAAATGCTCGCAGAGAATCGTGCCGGGGACTGCGGTCTGAATGGCACCAAACGCCCCGCGCACTTGCGATGGCGCTTCAGGACGAGGATCCCACGTTTCCAACTGGCTTTGCCCGCCGCTGGCGACGACGACCAGAACCGACTTCGCGCGACCGAAGCCCGGACTCCTCTGTCGAACGGCGGTCTCCGAAGCGGTTCGTTCCGTGGCCACGACCGATCGCTGGCGCACGATCTCGCCCAACAGGGCCAGCCCCGCGCCACTAATGCTCCGCAACCAGCCCCGCCGCCGCATCACGATTCGAAGACTCCCATCGAACTTGTGACCGCCTCAAATCAAACATTGCCGTGTCCTTCAATCCAACGTCGGCATCATAACCACCTGACGAAAAAGTCGTAGCACAGGCGGCTCGCCTGTGATTTCAACGAGGCGGACGAGCAGGCAACAGGGGCTACCTGTTGGTCCAGCCGCAGACTCCCCCTCGCGCGGGAGATCACGGCGCGGGCATGGCCCGCAATCCAAACCGAATTGCGTTGTGGCTCGATCAAGATGAGTTGTCGCTCGTTGGCGATGAACACAGCCTGTCTTTACTCCGAAGGAGTTGCGTCTCACAGCCCGGGGTTGCGAGCGGAGCGAACTACCCAGGGTCAGTGGTTCAAGACGGTCTACTACCCCAACGGGCATTTCCGTTAAGTATTTTGAAACTGTAAAGACAGGGGTTTACGCAGATTTGGGAATATGAAAAAAGCCGGACTCCCGGTTGAACCAAACTGAAA
>JAYTIB010000850.1:0-8027 GCA_043732205.1 Schlesneria sp.
CGTCCGGTTCCACTCGAAATGTTTGCAGGTGCGGCTGCTCCCAATCGGCGACGACCAGTGTTCCGCCGTCCGGCCAGAGCGTCAGACCGTTCGGCTTGAAACCGCTGGCGACGACTCGCTTACCACCGCCGGGGGCGACGTACCAGACTTGGTTGCCCGCCATGTCGGTGACGTACACGCCCCCCTTGGCGTCGACCATGATGTCGTTGCCGGGGATCGCTTCGGCGATCACCGTCGGCTTCGCGTCGCGGTCGTACCAGACGACTTTCTTCGTGCCGCTCTGGCAGGCATACAGTCGCCCTTCCGGACCGAACATCAGGCCGCTCGCCTTGCCGGTTTCTTTGGCCCAGACGACCGGTTTTCCATCGGCTCCAATCTTGTAGATCAGGCTCTCGGGAACGTCGACAAAGTACACCGAGCCGTCCGTGTCGACGGCGGGGCCTTCGGTGAACTTGTAGCCCCCGGCCACCAACTGCCAGCCTTCACCGTCGATCAAGACTTGGGAGAGCGCCATGTCTTGTGCGCCCGCCACCGAGGCGATCAAGAAGACCAGGACTGTTGCCGCGAGTCTGACGTGGAGCATGGGAGTTCCTTCCGGGCATCAAAGAGATCGGATCGGTCCATACTGTAACCGGGAGACCGGGATTCATCGACCGACGAACGGTTCCCGCGGAGACTGTGGGCGTGCGTCACGATTCTGGGTGGAATCAGAAAGGCGGTTCATCCCAGTCTGTCGAAGTCGCGGCGGCTCTTGGGCGAGCGGCAGGCATCGGCAGACAAGCACGCTGCGCAAGATACAAGCACGATGCGCAAGCGAGTGAGTTTTCTGGCACACACACACACACTCACTCACTCGCTTGCGCGTCGTGCTTATAGGGGGACAAACATTCATCGACCGCTCGCCTGACTCCTTCAGGGTCGACAACAACCCGTTCATGCGATGTCACCCAGAATTGAGAGGCACACCCGGAGACTGTGCCCCCAAACTTGCTGAAGGTGAGTGCGCCGAATGTAGTCGAAGAAAAAACGGCCCGCCGATTCGCTGGAACCGGCGGGCCGTTGTCATGGCTGTTGAAGTTCGACCAGACCGTTATTGGAAGACCTTGGCGAAGTCGGCGATGGCGGAACCGACGAACTTCAGCACGCATTCGCTGACGTCCATCGACCCTTCGACCTTGTTGCCGTTCTTCTTGACTTCCCCGCTGAAGAGGGCGTCGCACTTGGCGGTCGCATCGATCGCGAGCTTGCGAAGTTTCTCCAGATCTTTTTCGCGGGCCCTGATCCGCTCCTGTTCTTCCTTGCTCAGCTTCTCGTCGATCTTCTGACGCTCGGGGCGGACGATGTCCAGCAATTCCACCATGCGGGCCGCATGGGCGGTGAAGTACATGACCCGCGGGTCGACCGCTGCGGGTGCGGGTGCGGCCGCCTGCTCGATCGCGGCCTTCAGTTCTTCCACCGCGTTGGCTCCGGCGGCTCCCCAGACAGCATCCTTGGACGTGGCGACATAGACCAGGTTTTCACCGGGGAACAACTTGTGAAAGTTCGCCTGCCGCCGTTCGGGGACGGTCACGGAGTGCAGGCTGACGTCTTCGCCGATCTTCTCAATGTCCAACTTGATCGTGCGGCCCGCGTTGACCTTTGGCAGCAGCTTGACGATCTCGACGGCCTTCCTGCCATCGGTCGCGCGCACACCGCAAATCAGCGTGTGCTTGCCCCCGCCCGCCGAATGCAGATCCATGAACACGTCGACCGTCCCCAGCGGGAGTCCTTCGTTGAGCATGTCGATCAGCAGACTGGCGGCCTGCTTCACAGCCGCTTTCTGCTCCGCTTCCTTGATCGTCGCCCGCTTGTCGATCTGGGCGTCGAGCACCGGACGAACAGTCTTGTAGAACTCTTTGAGATGCTCGACCCGCAGTGGATCGATCCCGAAGTTGATCTTGCCCGAGACGACTCCCTCGGCGCTCAACTTGACGTTGGCGAAGTGGCTCGGCTTGGTGGCCAGGACTTCGGTGCTCTTGAAGAGGTCGGTATCCGGCAGGGCCGAAATACTGAACTCGGCCCGTCCTTTACCGACAGCCTCCTTGGTGGCGACGGTGGTCGTCCAGCCGAAAAGCAACTCGTCGGTTTCCACCACGAACCGCTCGGCTTCGGCCAGATTCTGGATCAGCGACAACTTGCGCAGGGCGAATTCGTTCTTGTCTTCATTGCGTTTGAAGATCAACCCGGCCTCAAGCTGCTTGCGCAACTCGTGGAAATTTGCGCGGCGGGCGGCGATGTCCGCGGCGGCGTCGCTGTTCTTCATCCAGCCGATGACGTCGTATCCCTTGTCGAGCAGCGGCTGCACCCCCTTGACCTTGTCGGTGATCGGGTGGGGCATGTTCGCGGGGACAGCGGCTTGCGTGGCGGCGATCGAAGCATACCCATTGACATAGCGCATGAAGTTCGGTTTGGCCCCTTTGCCAGCCTCGACCACCGAGTACAAGTTGGCACCGAGAGGCGTGACGTTGAATCCCATCCCCTTGATGTTCGGAACAAAGCCCTTCCCTTTCTTGTCGTCAAGAAGCGAGATCGGAAAGTCCATCTCAAAGGAAATATCCTTACCGAAGATCACATCCACGCGGATCGGCTTGGTCGGATCGACGCCTTCCGCAAAGCTGTCAATCAGTGGTTCCAGTGTGTTGACCCATTGCTTTTGCAGCGCCGGGGTAGGGCTGAGACCCACCAGATACTTGAGATCACTCTTCAGCGAATCGACGCCGGTCTGGACAAACTGAAACCGGGCTTCAGATTGTGCAGTGGCGGATCGCACCATCAGCAGTGCGGCGGTCAGGGCTAAAAACAGCGATTTCCACACGGACACGGGTCACTCCTTTCGTTCGCGTCTATCGGCAGGCCATCAAAGCAGGCGGCTGCGGATTCTAACGCTGGTCAGTAATTTCGGGAAGACGCGGACTGAATTGACGTTGGGGGGCTTGATGACGGAAGTGCAATGCGACAGATGAGGAGTGCAAAGTGAAAATCGGGAGAACAGGAGTCCGCTTCTTGCGAACCAGCTCGAAACAACTTTCCGGTTTGACACTGGTGATTCTGTGAGCGGCAAGTCGCTAGCCCAATGGCACTGACATTAACCAAGTAACCCGAAGCGTGAGCGAGGGAAACTCAGGGAAGTGCCACTATCAATCGCCCTCGCTTACGCATCGGGTTAGTAAAGTCAGTGCCCCGCCGCTCACGGGACGTTGTTTCGAGCCAGTTCCTTAACCATCTGGCACTGATCGCTCATCCGTTTGTACTTTCCGATGTCCCCTCCGGAAGGCGGCTGGGGTAGCCGTAGATGTCAAACGAGGTTCGCCAGCGGGAATAGACCCGCCGCATCGTTTCTTCGTCCATGTTGAACGAGTTCTTGGTGTATTTGTTCAGAGCCGGCAGTTCCTTTTGAATCGCCGGTTCCACCTGGTTCCAGCCGCCCAGTCCGAGCGATTCGTAGACCCGCCGCATCTGGCCGAGCGGATCGGCTTCCAACTCTTCGAACTTCATTTCGTGCAGTCGCCCCGCGGGAATCAGGTGCTTGGTCCGCTCGTAGGTCTCGATGCAGTCCGCATAGACCTGCAGCACCTCTTCGTCCATCCCGTTGAAGTTCGGTTTGCCGAGGCCGTTCTCGCGGAACAGGGTCCGCCGCAGATGCATTCCCGAACTGAACACCGCATACGGATCGCGGTAGATATAGATGAACTTCGCGTCGGGAAACATCTCCAGCAGGATGGGGATCCGGAATGTGTGCGACGGGGACTTCAGCACGACAGGCTTGTTGGAGCGAACGGTCAGCCTCTTCACAAACGTCAGCAACGCCTCCTGCCAGCGGCGGCGTTCGTCCGGAGTCAGTTGATTCAGGTCGAAGAACCGGCTGATCTTTTCCGGATCGCCCTGGTGAGCCAGCATCAGATAAGGGGAGAGCAGCGTCATCACCAACAACGCCATCTCATCTTCCTGCGGCAGACTCCAGCCGGTCGGAAGGTTGTCCATCGGCCGGGTCTTCGGCACGACCCAGCCTGTCAGCCGGGTCGTGATGTGCTCGGTCAGCAGGAAGTTTCGCGGATACATCACCTGGTACAAGTTCGGGTAGGTGAACTGGGGATCCAGCGTCATCAGGTTGTGCAGCAATGTGGTTCCGCTGCGCCAGTGGCCCAGGATGAAGATCGGCGGATGTTCGATCTTCTGCCGGGCGATCCTGCCACCGAACAGCACGGACTCCCACAGATCGTTCCACGAGTTGAGCACGCTGAGCGCGGTGATCGAGGCCATGCGCGGCAGGCTGGTCCAATGCATCGGCGGCCGGCTGGCGAGCAACCGCAACCAGTTTCCGAACGTCAGCCCATGCCAAATGCAGAAGTGTCCCTGCCCCTTGGGCTTGCTCGGCTTCCGATCGGGCGCTCCGTCCGCCTTGGGAGTTGGCTGGTCGGCCGCGATCGCGGGGTTGGTCTGGGAAGACGACGTCACTCGACACACTTTCTCGGAAAGACTGCGGGGTTTCGTGGGCTGGCAGGTTCTAACAGGTTGCCGCCGACCATGCGAGTTCGAGGGGAGGTCGGAGGACGCATTGATCTGCCTCCAGTCTCCACCTCAGACGAACCGTTCTTCCAAGACTGCGGTCCGGTACATGGTCCGAACGATCCGGAAACCGACACTTTGGTAGAGGCCAACAGCCGCGCGGTTTCCAGAGGTCACTTCGAGCACGATTCGGTTTCGACGTGCCAGGGCGAATCCTTCGAGCGACTTCAGGACCAGCGCCCGACCCAGCCCCAGACCGCGATGCTCGGGAACGACGCCGACATTCTGAATCGAGCCGGTCAACTCCGTCGGTCCCAGCCCCTGGATCGTCCCGCAGTCCTCGGGCATTCCGGTTCCGCCGCGGTGGACAATCAGCCAGGTGGCCGGTCCGAGAAAACTGTCCTGCTGGCTGATCTCGTTCATCAGCCGCACGCACCCGAAGTATTCGCCAAGACTCGGAAAGACGGACGCATCCAGTTCGTCCCGGAAGCTGCGATGCTTGGTGAGCGCATGTCGTTCGACATCCGCCTCGTCCCACTCACCCCAGACATATCCGTCGGGCAACACGGAGGGCGGGATCGGCAATTTCGCCAGATCGACCTCCATCCGATACCGCTTGTAGTAGTGCAACCGCGTAGTCATGTCGAGATTCTAAACCGCAGTTGGAGTCCGTCAAACGACACCGCTGAATCGTCGAGGGGTTCGAGCACGATTCGTCGAGATGCGGTTTGAAAACTAACCCGCAGCGTGACTTTTGAAGTTGCGCCTTTGGGGATTTCAGCCCCAAAGGGGCGGTGTTATGCCAGCCCAAGGCAACGCCCTGGGTTGGCGGAGTGTCGGGAATACCAAGCCCTGAAGGGGCGGCACTATTCATTCGATGGACATCGGGCCGCCCCTACAGGGCTCCACAATCTGTGACGGTCGCCACTTAGGGCTGCCCCGTTGGGGCGTAAATCCAAAACAGCGCCACTTCACAAAGCGTGAGCGAGGGACGATTCCACGCTGGAACTCCCGACGCCCTCGCTTACGCTTCGGGTTACTGTTTGTGTTTTGAAACCGCTTCTTCGCGGCGTGACATCAGGCAGAAGCTGTGCCGTCAGTGCGATTCCACGTCCGCGGCGGTCGGTCCCCACGGTTGAACCTGCCGCAGATTCTTTCCGGCCAACGCCCGATAACAATCCGGCAAATCAAAACTCTTCAGCACACCCGGCACGAACGACGACAGCGGCCACTTGTAATGCTCGGTCTCGGCGACGCTGGTCCACGACGTCAGCGCGTGCTTCAGCGTCACCTGTGAAACGTCGTCCGACAACACCGCGGCGAGCGTCGCCGGGATCGTGCCCCAGCCATTCGCCGCCAGATGAATTTCCGTCCGCCCCGACGACTTCAACCAGGCGATGACCCGCAGCAGATCGAAGGCGCGTTGCGCGGGATAAGGCTCGCCCAACATGATCGAATGGGCCGCGTAGAAATAGTCGTTGCCGTACGGAGACAGGAACTGATTGGTGCCGCAGGTGTCCGGCCGCGAATCGCCGATGCCGCGCACATCGACCGTGAAGAATTCGGCCTTCGGCTCGGCGTCGAGCAGTTCCTTGACGAACGGATCGTCCCGCAATTCCATGTCGCTCGACTGGTGCGACACGTACAACACGCAGCGGCCCGGACCGAGCGGCGGGCGCGAGTACTTTGCCTTGTCGTCGAGCCGGTACACAATCGCCCGCACGCCCGGTTCGGTTTCAACAGCGTACGTGGTGAAGCCCGCCTTCGGATACTTGCGTCCGCTGAGAGCCCGCAGGATCTCGTAATCCGGCGGCGTCGCCGGTCTCGCGGGGACGATCGCGTCAACCAGTCGCCGGACCGTCGCGGCATCCGGCTCACCGCGCTTCGCCGCCAGTTCCTTCGAGGCGGCCTGCGTGAATGAGAACATTGTCCGCGAACCCAAGTCCGCGACCTGTCCCTTCGGCGTACACCACAGAGTCTCATCCTTTTCAATGGTGAGTTGCGGCTCGGTGTTCCCCTGCGCGATGCGGGTTTGCTCGTTGAAGAAGCCATACATCGCCTCACGGTTGGGCTGAGTGTAGCCGTGCTCATTCGGGCCGATGAACAGCCGGATGTTCTGTTCGGCCCCCAGCAGCGACCAGAGTTTCTTCAGCCGTTGGTAAGTCTCGGTCGAACCGCGCGCGTCGAAGTAATCCTGTTCGGCCGCCAAGATGATCACCGGCTTCGGAGCCATCGCGGCCAGGAAGTCGCCGTGATCGAGCCCCAGCTTCAACACCAGCGGCGGACACTGTTCGGTATCGGCGGGGAGTTCATTGTCGAAGTTGCGGCGAAACGTGGTGACTGCGCAACTGGGGGCCGACATGGTCCAGCGCGGCTCGACACCGCTCAGCCACATCGTCATCGTCCCGCCGCCGGAATTCCCGGTGATCCCGACATGCTTCGGGTCCACTTCTTCGCGAGTCAGCAGATAGTCGAGCGCCCGCATCCCATCCCAGGCGCGCCACGAACCGAAGAACTCGCCGATCAGGAATTGCTGATTGCCCCCCAGCAGGTGTTCGCCGACGCCGACTCCCACGGTCGATTTGCTGTGCGAATCGTCGAGGTACTGGATGCGCTCCCCCTGTCCGATCGGGTCGAAGATCAGCACGACATATCCCTGCCGGGCCAGCCCCTGCGCGAACGATTGATAAGCGTCCGCCGCCTTGCCGTTCGAAGAATGCCCGCACGATCCGACCACGCCCGGCAGAGGAAACTTGCGGCCCTTCGGAACATACAGGTTTGCTGTGACGAGGAATTCGGGCCGACTTTCGAAGATGACCTTTTCAATCCGATACGCCTCACGCTCGACGATGCCCGTGACGCGCGGCTTCAGCGGCGTCCGCTCGGGAAACGGCCCGAAGCTCTCGCGAATCAATCCGCGCACGGCCTGCACATGCGCCTCGGCCTCGGCCTTCGTGGTCAGCTTCGCCTGACGCAGTTCAGCCAGCTTCTGCCCCGCCGCGACCTTCGCGCTCAGATGCTCCTGCATCATCCGCGGAAAGCGATTCAGCGGCGCGAGGAGACCGGCCCCCTTGTCCGCCGGCTTCTCAGCCGGCTGTGCAAACAACCGCGTGTTGAACGTGACTCCTGCGATCCCCAGCGATGAAATCGCGAGCCATTCGCGCCGTGTGAGGTCGTGCGTCGTTGGAAATCGAAGATTGGAATCGAATGGAATCATGACAACTGTTCCTTTTCCTTTGGAGTGCGGAGGCTTGACACCGCTTTGGCATTTTCGTTTTTTCATTCCCTCGTTCTGGCGGTCGTGCCTGTACTGACGCGACTCCAAAGGCTGCGCCCAAAATACCAAAGCGGCGTCAAGCCGCCGCACTCCAAAGGAGTTCATCAGGAGATTGGGACCAGCGCATCAATCAAACAGCTTCGCGACCCGTTCGCGATGGAGCTTGATCAGGCGCGTGGCATCCTCGTCCAGCAAGTATCCGCCG